>DBIS01000079.1 GCA_002296975.1 Deltaproteobacteria bacterium UBA796
TCTGGCTGGAACTGGGAAAGCACCGAACGGCCCGCTGAAATCGTGACCCACCCCGTGGTCATGGTGAGCTTTTACGATGCCCAAGCCTATTGTGTTTTCCAAGGTAAACGCCTGCCCACAGAGGCCGAGTGGCAAATGGCTGCGCTTGGCCCAGCGGTCGCACAACGCATGTTTCCGTGGGGCGGCCGTTACCGTCAAGAGCACCTCAATCACGGACAAATTTCCCCCCCCAACTTTGATGATACCGATGGTTTCGCCCGAACCTCCCCGGTGGGCAGCTTTCCATCGGGCCGCAGTGTTTTTGGGCTCGACGACACCTTCGGAAATGCCTGGGAGTACACCGCCGATTTGCGTATAGACGACTGGACTTGGGCCAAACACGACGGTTTTGGCCCCAATGGGGCGATGCTCAACGCCAGATCCCCCGGCCCTGGTCTGCGTGTCGCAGTCCGCGGCGGCTCCTTTTACTTTGACTTTAGGCCAAACCCGGGTGGGGAATGGAATGCGTTCGTTCCCGAGAGCCGCCGAAAGAGCGCCGGATTTCGGTGCGCAGCCGACCTCAACCAAGGCTAAACCTACACAATCGGTCGTCAGGATACTGAGTTTCATTGCTATCGCCCCGAAAGACCGATAGTCGTTTGCATCATTGGAGCATCTCATGCGCATATTCGCCCCTCTTCTCGCTTTGGCCCTTACCGGCTGCCCCACTCCTCCAGATGGCGGCACCACCGGTGGTGGCCCACAACCCTCCGCAGGCGGCGGCCCCACTCCAGCACCATCAGTAGGAAGCACCGACGGCGTTGAGCCCGTCGAGAACCCCGACGAAGCTGACCCCAACGCGACCGTCGGCACCTACGTTGTCAACGAAGTCCACATCGACGAAGATTTGAGCGAGGCCGACCAGCCAACCTCCGAAGAGGCTCAAAAAGAAATCAAGGCCGGCGATCACGTCATCTTTTCAGGCGAGATTATCTGCACCGACTGCACCAGCGCCCTGGTCATCACAGTCGCACCCTTCGTGCCGCCTACCGAAGAGGCCGTCGGCACAGCAAAAGCGCCTTCCGAATCAGGCTTTCGCCCAGCACCATACCGTGTCGGCGGTGTCGGAACCTTCTCCATGGCTGTGCCCAAATACGCCGGCCAAGTGGTGCTCGAAGTGCTCGACGACCGAGACGGTAATGGCCGCCCATCCAAAGGCGAAAAGTTCACAGTGCTTCACGAAATGGGCAAGTTGACCGCCGCTAAAAACCTGAGCGGCCTCAAAATCGACTTCTCATCGTTGCCGAGTGCCCCTGGTGCCACACCCGCTGGCGGCCCACCTCCTGCAGGAGAAGGCGCGCCCCCTCCTGGTGGCCCACCTCCAGAAGCACAATAGGCTCTAAAATACTGTGGTTTCTGTCGTGACCGAGGCGGTCAACGGCATCGAAACAGGAACAGCTTGTGTTCCAGGTACAAAGCGCATGGCGCTCAACGTACCCTCAATGCAACTGTCGAGGCCCGTAGCTGGCAGCTTATCGCTATCAATGGTCAACAACGCGACCTCGCCGTCGGTACTCACATCGAAGGCAATATCGAAGCTGACGGATGGCGCGCCGCCCAAGGCTTGATGGGCTGTGACGCAGTTTTCAATCGAAGGCAGCACCTCGGTTACCGCCATGGCGATTCCCTGAGCGTCCCGACTATAGGCCGGAATGACCTCACTCAATGAGGGTGTTCCAGCCTGAGCGGTAGCTGCGGTGGCGAAGAAGGCGGTCGTGAGAATCAGAAGGTGTCGCATGTATACAGTGTCGGAAGAACACGGCGACCACATGAGGCCAGCGGCCTAAAACTTCAGTCTTTTATTTTAGATTATCCAAAATAGCGGCCTGAAACGCTGCACATCCGTCCTCTCCACCTTGATCGACCGCCCGCAGTTCACCGGCACTGACCGCCTTTATCGCGGTGTCAATTCGGGCCGAAGCGACCTCTTCGCCCAAATAGCTGAGCATCAACACTGCCGTCCGCAACATGGGAATGGGGTTGGCCCGCCCGGTACCGGTGAGCGATGGTGCCCGCCCATGGGGGTTTTCAAACATGGCCATGTCTTGACCATAAGAAGCCGACGGACTGGCGGTAATTCCCCCAGCCAGACCTGAGCACAGATCAGAGACGATATCACCGAACAAGTTCGCCGCGAGCACCACATCGAATTGCATTGGCCACTTCACCAAACGCATGCACAGGGCATCGACGATGGCCTCTTCGCACACAATCTGAGGGAATTCCTTGGCCACGGCTTGGGCGACGCTCAAAAACATGCCATCAGACTTTTTCATGATGTTGGATTTGTGGACAATGGTCACTTTTTTCCGACCCTGAGAAACCGCCAACTCAAAGGCAACCCGTGCGATGCGCTCACAGGCAGAGCGGGTGGTGATCTTGACCGCCTCGAACACACCTTTGGTGACTTCGTGCTCAAAACCAGCGTAGATGTCTTCAGAAGTCTCTCGGACCACGATGACGTCGATATCTGGAAAGCGCGCCTGGGTGTTGGGCAGGGCCGTCACCGGGCGCACCGTCGCATACAAGCCGAGGGCTTTTCGCAACTGAACTGTGGGCGGAAGCTGGCCAACCGTCGGTGGAGATGCGAGGCGGCCTTTGAGCACGACACCGCTATTCCGGCAACTCTCCAAGATGGTTTCGGTGATGCCGTCGTCACCCACGCACTGCTCATCCCAGTCAATCTCAACACCGGCCGCAGCGATGACCACTTTGGCCACAGCCGCTGTTTCGGGGCCGATCCAGTCTCCAGGGATTAATGTGACATTGTGTGCCATGAGTGCTCCTTACAACTTGTCGATGATGGCGTCAGTAAAGCGCGCGGTACCCGCATCGCCTCCCAAATCACCGGTGAGATGCTTGCCCTCTTCGAGCACATCAAAGACCGCACGCTCAATGCGCTCGGCAATGCGGCGCTCTCCGACAAACTCCAACAATAACAGTCCACTGCTGAGCACAGCCAGGGGGTTCGCCAGGCCCTTTCCAGCTATATCTGGAGCCGTCCCATGAACCGCCTCGAAGACAGCAACCCGGTCGCCAAT
Source organism: Deltaproteobacteria bacterium UBA796 (assembly GCA_002296975.1). Lineage (GTDB taxonomy): Bacteria > Myxococcota_A > UBA796 > UBA796 > UBA796 > UBA796. Next base: position 3,081 of record DBIS01000079.1, read on the forward strand.
ATTTGCACCCGGCACCACACCCAAACCCCCGACAAGCCCTGCGGCCAAGTCAGAGAGAATGTCGCCATATAGGTTTTGAAGCAGCAACACATCAAAAGGACCAGGCTCGCGGGCCAACTCAAACGCCAAGGCGTCAACCGCGAACTGACCATGCTGGATATAGGGATAATCGCTTGCGACATCCTCGAAGGCATCCGCAAAGGCCCCATCGGCCATGGGCACAACCGGCGCCTTGTGGCAGCATAGAATGGACCGCCGCCCATGGTTTCGCATAAACTCAAAAGCCCAGCGTGAGATGCGCTCGCCCGAGTGCTGAGTCGAGACCTTTAAAGTGAGGACCATATCGGGGGTGATGGCGTGCTCAATGCCCACATAGAGGTCTTCGGTGTTCTCGCGTAAAACCACGATATCAACGTTTTCATACGGGGTTTTGATGCCCGGAAGGCTCTTGACCGGCCGATAGCCGACATACAGATCCAGGGATTGCCGCAAATGGACGTTGGCCGAGCGGTAGCCTTTACCCTTGGGCGTAGCGAGGGGCCCCTTGAGGCCCAAACGGTTTCTTCGAATGGCGTCAAGGGTGACCGCTGGCATGGGATGACCGTGGGCCTCGACCGCAGCCAAGCCGCCCAAGGCTTCCTCCCACTCGATGGGCGCGCCCCCTGCGTTGAGTATTTTTGCCGTGGCTTCCGTGACCTCCGGCCCAATTCCGTCGCCTTTGATGAGCGTGACCCGATACTTCAAGATGACCCCCTGCTGTGGTGTAGCGGCCTATCCCCTCGACGCAATAGCAGCCACGCCCTTCACACGGACCGAACAAGGCAAGGGCCCATGAGCCAAAATGATGGCCTGGTCCGCAGCCAGCTGCATGCGGTCAGCGGTTTTGCCATGGTCCACGACCAAGATCAACTCGCCATCCTCAACCAAACGACCCACAGTCAGCCCATCAAACACAAGGCCGTCCAAGGTGGGGACGAAAACGGCGGCCTGGTCGACCTCCGCCAAGACCGCTCCCACCGCGGCCGTGAGCTTGATGAGCGTGTTGGGCATGCCTGCATTGTCCAAATCGATGGAAACTTGCTCGATGCCGAGGTTATCGAAACTGAGCCCAGTCGCCGCGTTGTCCAAGGTGAAACGCCCCGGCCGCACCAATAGTGCTGGGATTAAGTCAATGGCATCGTCGAGCTTGGGGAGGGTCACCATCAGGGTGTCAGCTTCAAAGCTCGGGTTCATCCCAATCTGATCGGCCCGAGCGGTCAGCAGCGGCTCGGCCTCGGCCATACAACCGGCCTCTAGCGCGATGGCCACCCGCTGCCCGGTCGCCTCATTCGCCCCAAAGCGGGTCAGCGCCCACAAAATCACGACCGCAATGGCAATGGCACCGATAAACACAATAGGGGCCGCCATAAACAAGCTGGCCACCATCGGGCGCGGTTGGTGATCGCTCGGTGGCTTCATCGGCTACGCGTGAACGAGTGCGTGTACTCGAGAACGCCATCTTGATTATAAAATTCGCCCGTCATCACATCGTCGCGCAACTCGACCCACATAAAGCCTGGACTTGCATCGTCTTCCCATTTTGTGGGCGTGCCTCGCCCGACCAAATCGGAGGTTTTGGCCGCTGCACCGGTGACGATAAATTGTGTACCACAAGTGGGTTCGAGCCACTGGCGGTCGTGATCATGTCCGGAAAAGTACACATCGGCCATGCCGCAGATGTGGTCGTCGAAAAAGTCCTTTACCGAGCCACCACTCACCACAGGTATGCCGGGCAATCCCTCATAAGTGCCAGCATTTCCGTGAGGCCCATTGGAAATGTACGGGTGGTGGCCGAAAGCGATGCGCCAAGGCTTGACGCTGGCGTCAATGGTGGGTCCAATCCATCCATATTGCTCTGATGTTGGCATGAGTGGCACATCTTCAATCATGATGGCGTTGGTGTCCAAGCCAAGGAACAAAGCTGGGCCCTGCTCAAAGCTGTAATAAGTCCCTGGCATGGTCCATTTTTCGGATGTGTCCGCGTACTCTACCTGGTAGTTGATCCTGAAAATATCGATGGACAAAGCGCCATAATCGTGATTTCCGAGCACAATATAAAAAGGAAAGTCAAGCTCTGCATAAGGCAACTCGAACTTGGTCTGAAACTGAATATCGTCCACTGAGTCGACGCCGTTATCGTAGAAGTTGTCCCCCAGGTACAAGGCGAACTCGCAGCCGTCGCCAAACCCATCGGTTTTGGCTGCACAGACCGTGTCCATCGCAGCAGCGACCGCATATTGTTGATCGTTGCCTTCGCCACCATCACCCAAGGCCACGAAGCGCACAATCTGAGGGTCCGCATCTGCGTCTGCGTCTGCGTCTGCGTCTGCGTCTGCGTCTGCGTCTGTGTCTGCGTCTGTGTCTGCGTCTGTGT
>DBIS01000078.1 GCA_002296975.1 Deltaproteobacteria bacterium UBA796
GCATCAGCGTCGGCATCGGCATCAGCATCAGCGTCGCCGATAACGATGCCTCCTGTGTCTTCAGGGCCTAGGTCGCTGTTCGAAACGTAGCCAACGTCGCCAACGTCGCCGCTTATAGCCTTGACCGGTGAGCATCCGATACTAAGAAAGAGAAGAATAAATAGTGCTATACGTGGCATATGTCGGCCCCCTAAGGCCTCAATCCTACCTGAAACTTTGACCCTTCGCAGATCAAATTAGCTCAACAACACCCGGGCGTCGCCATGACACAGCCAGGTCTTGCCCGATCTGGAAGTGTCCTGGCAGGTTTTCACCCTTCACCAAAATTCCCTTGCCAGACTCTGCTGTATTTAAGGGCGTGTCGGCGGCCATAAAGCGAATGACCAAACCGATGCGCGGAGCGTCGGTACTGTTGGCACCTGAACGGTGGACGGTTCGGAAATGATGCAAGGACATTTGCCCAGCTTTGAGATGGTTGATGCGCTGAGGGTGTGTCTCTAAAGCGTCCACTGCATCGTTTGGGTAGCTTAGCGATGACTTGTCTTGGATCGCTGATGGCAAGTCGAGATGATGGCTGGCGACAACCCACTCCAGGGCACCATTCGCGGGTATGGAATCGGTGAGGGCCAGCCAGGCTGTGAGCATTTTTCCGGCGTTGGCGGTCGATGCAGTGGTGTCAACATGCCATTGAATCTTTACTGGGCTGCCCGCTGGCTTTACAAAAATGTCCGCATTTCGCACCAAGATATTGGGCCCCAGTATCGCCTCGACAGCCCGCAGGATTTCTGGGTGACGAATCATGCCGTGAAACCAATGCCACCAGGGGGTTCCACGGGTATGCCATGGTTGGTAGTCAGGCCTCGCCCAGCGTTTTGGGTCTTCCGATAATTCTTTGGCCTCAAGGTCAATCAGTTTCTGTCGCACCAAAGTTGCTTGCTGGGGGCTGAGTACGGGGATCCCGCCCAAAAAGCCGTCGTCCCAGTATCGCTGCTGTTGATCGGTACTCAAGCTAGACGGGGTGTGGCTCATCGGCGAGGCTCCTGTGTTGAACATGGTATCGCGTTGAGGGTGAGCACACGGTTTGCTCAAGCTGAGACACATCATTGTGCCACCTCTTTTTAGCTGCGTCAGGGGCCGATGGCCTCCGGGTGCCCAAGCCACCGAGCATGTCCCAGGATAGGAGCGAATATGGAGGAGCTATGTCGCTGAAATTTTTGAGTAAAACATCGTTACTGATCACGGCTTCCAGCATGCTGATGGGCTGTTCCGATGAAGATAAAGTTGCCTGTGTAGTCGACGATATGGACGCCGTCGCAACCGCGATGGTGGATGGCTCACCGTGGGCGGCCAACGGGGGAATGTGGGCGTATGCGGGATCTGCGATGCAAGTCAGCCTTGAGAGCGCAGTGTCCTTGACCCTCGGGATCCGCGGAACGATCGACGCCGCCGGTGAACCTGTCGCTGAGTTGATGGAGTCGGGGGCATTTCCGATCGTCGTCGACTTGGGTGACAGCGACGGACATGGTGGCGTCACGGATCTTCGGAATGGTATCGATGCGTATGCTTCGACTCAGCCTGGTGGTAGCGGCAGCTTGACGATCGCTGGTTTAAACGACGGCGTGCTCACTGCTTGTTTTGAGTACGTCGCCGCAAACGATGAAGGCGTGGTGATGGAAGTGCGTGACGGCAAGGTGAGGATCGGGGATTGAGACTCCTGTTTGGGTGTGGTAGTCCGCTCAAAATGTTAATGGGGTGAATCCGGTACAGGGGTGCCAATTTTGGGCGAAGCAACTGCATATTTTGATGTTGATGGCACATTGGTTGGCACCAATTTGTTGCACCCGACTGTGATGTACTTCGCCAATCAATCCAGCCCGCTCAAATCGGCGCTCCGAATCGGTGGTGCTTTGTTGAATGCACCCGCGATGGCCCTCGCCGAAAGCCGTGACCGCCGCTTGTTCAATGAGATGTTGTTTAGCCATTACAAAGGCATGAGTGAAGACCGCATCGCGGTGCTGAGCGAAGAGGTCTTCGATACTGTGGTGAAACCGCGCATATTTCGCGGTGCGGTGGACCTAATCGAACGCTGTAAGGCCGCCGGCGAACGTGTGGTTTTGATCACGGGCTCTTTGGATTGGACCATGACCTATCTTTCAGAATATTTAGGCGCTGACCATTTTATCGCCAATCGCCTGGAAATGAAGGATGGTATTGCCACTGGAAAGCTTCTTCGACCGGTGGTCGCTGGGCCCGAAAAGGCAGGCTTGATGGTCGCCGATGCCCGAAGTGTCGGGCACGATTTATCGTTGTGTTCTGCCTATTCGGACTCCTTTTCCGATGTGCCCATGCTTTCTGTGGTTGGGCGCCCCGCATGTATTCGCCCGGATAAGCGCCTCGCCCGCCTCGCCCGAGCCTATGATTGGCCCATTTTAGACATTGAATCGCCGCCCCGCGGCACGATGGAGACCGCCCGATGAGTGTGGACCACCCCTGTGTTGTGACCTTGAGCCATCGCTCCAAGCCCCGGGTTTTGTTTTCTGGAGACCAGCTCGTTGAGGTCGACCTGCCTGCGGGTACCCGGGTGATGTATGCGAAGCCCCCAATGGATGGCTTGCCCGACCCCGATGCCGCGGTTCGTTATGCCCTCAACCATCCGCTGGGCGACGAACCCCTGTATGCAAAGCTCCGGCCCGGGATGCGGGTGACCATCGCCATCGATGACTTGTCCATGCCCCTTCCGATGATGAAGTCTCCCGACAATCGGGCTCGGGTGCTTGGGCCTGTGATCAAGATGCTCGATGAGGCCGGTGTTGAAGACATCGAACTCATCATCGCCACGGCCTTTCATCGGCCGATGTCCGCAAAAGAGATCAAGCACATCGTCGGCTCGACGACCTTCGACCGCTTTTGGCCAGACAAGCTGTACAATCACGATGCAGAGCGCCCCGGCGGACTCACACATCTGGGCACCACCGCCGATGGTATCGAGGTCGAAATCAACGCCCGCGCAGCCAGTTCCGACCTCGTAATTTATGTCAATCTCACGTTCGTCTCCATGAACGGCGGCTATAAATCCATGGGTACCGGCCTTGTTGGCTACAAAACCCTACGGGGGCATCACAACCCCTCGACCATTCGAAAAACGGACTCTTATATGGACCCGAAGCGGTCCCACCTGGCTTCGAAGATGGAGGGGGTCGGGCGGTTGATTGAAGACAAGCTCGACGTCTTTCATATTGAGACAACCGTGAACAATCGGATGTTCGACAAGGCCCTCGACTTTCTCACCAAAAATGAAGATGAGCTGACTAAAATCGAGGGTCGCGCGCTCAAGGCCCTCGTCCGAACCCTGAAAATTCTGCCTCAGCCTGCCCGTCAGGCCATATTTGAGCGCTTTCCGGCCCCCTATGAAATGACCGGTGTGTTTGCCGGCGAATGCGAGGCTGTGCACGATGCCATCTTGCATCTGGTCTATAAACAGCATTGTGTGCCCATTACGGGTCAAGCCGACATCGTGGTGTTTCCGATACCGTATATTAGCCCCTACAACGTCGGTGCATACCTCAACCCCTTGCTCGTGAGCGTGATGGCAGAGGGCTATATGCACAACCTCCATCGGGGTGTGCCCCTGTTGAAAAAGGGAGGCACCATGATCATCATGCACCCCTGTTCAGACAAATTCGATCCCGACCAGCACGCGGCCTACGTTGAGTTCTTCCACAAGCTCCTTCCTCAAACCCGCGATGCGATGGAGCTTCACAAACGTTTTGAACGGATTTTTTCTAAAAATCCCGCCTATATTCAGATGTATCGAACAGGCTCCGCCTATCATCCAGTCCACCCTTTTTATATGTGGTACTGGGGTGAAAATGGTCGTCAGCACCGTGGCCGCTTGATTGTGGTGGGGGCGGACAATGCCTATGTCCCATCTATCTTGGGCTATGAAATGGCATCGACGATGAGCGAGGCGCTTCGGATGGCCCGTGAGACATCCCCAGCCGACCCTTCCATTACTTGTTTTCGCCTGAGCCCCATCATGATGGCTGATGTCACCCCCGCGCCAGCAGCCACGCAGTTCGGAGTCTCCAAAGCATGACGATGAGCGGCGAACATGGTCTGCTCGCGGACCCCATGAAAGACAAACTCGATGTGCGGGTTCAGTTAGATCAAGCGCGTTTATTGGTCATGGGTGGAACTGGGTTTTTGGGCAAGGTCTGGCTCTCGATGCTGCTGCATCACTTCCCAGAGGTGAGCCATGTCTACCTGGTGGTGCGCCCCAAAATGAAAAATGGGGAGGTCATCCAAGACTCCACAGCTCGGTTTTGGGCTGAAATAGCCCCGTCAAAAGTGTTTGAGCCCTTGCGCGAGCGCTACCCAGGTGCGGCCTACAAGGCCCTGTTGAGCCAAAAGATCACCGTAATCCCCGGTGATGTGACCGAGGATTTTGCGGG
>DBIS01000371.1 GCA_002296975.1 Deltaproteobacteria bacterium UBA796
GGCGACGGCGACTGCGACGACCGGGAGCCCATGGCGTACCCCGGGCATCCGGAGCTTTGCGACGGGATCGACAACGATTGCGACGGTGACGAGGACGAACGCTTTGATATTGAAGTGGTCGAAACCGAGGACGGTTTCGACATTGGTGACCCCTCTATTGTTCGGGTAGATGGTGCAGGACGGGCCCACATTGTCGCGCACGACTCAAGCACCGGCGAAGTGGTTTACCTCCAAGTCAACACCGAAGGCGAGATGACCGAAGACACAGTCCTCGTCGCTGATTCAAACTTTGATGGTGCGTACCTCGATGCAGAACTCGACGTCGATGGCACCCTCCATATTGGGTACACCTCAGACATCGATTACGGCAGGGGCATTCACCGCTCGTTGTGGTATGTGACCCGCACCGCCAGCGGCATGTGGTCGAGCCCCGCCTTGATCGACGGCAGCGTCACCGGCGAATTGGAGCGCGGCCAATATGTCGACCTTGCGATTCACCGAGGCGACTTTTTGGGCAACACACCAAGCTTTGCCTACCTGAACGGCGACCACAGCACCCCCATGCTGGCGGATGTCCTGATGGCAGGGACCGACCCCCTCGTGTTTGCCATGGGCACCAGCTACTTAGAAGGCTTCACCGGTGTTCCATCTGGAACACATACCACCATGGACATCGACCAAACCGGTCGCCAACATGTGGCCTTCTTCGACCCGAATGCCGACTTTAGCACGGCCCCCCAGATTCAATACACAGACTTTTTATGGAACCCGGAAGCCCTCTTGGGTGCTGGCGGATCCTTTGGTGACCTGCTCCCAGAGTACGGTGATTTTGAATCAACGGTCATCGAGGCCAACGCCACCGATTTGAGCCTAAGGACCCGTCACGAGGACAACGTACCCTGCATCGCCTACCAAGATGTCGATGCTCGCGACCTGATGCTCACCTGCCGTGAAGCAGACGGCTGGGCAAACGAAACAGTCTACGCAACCGGCCTCACCGGTGCTGAACCCGCCTTACTCATCAACGGTGCCGATGAAATGTTCATCTCGTTTTACGACGAAGGGACAAAGGACCTGATGTTGGCCATCAAACGCAAAGAGGCTGCCTGGGAGATCATCACGGTCGACGCAGAGGGCGATGTTGGTCGGGCATCTTCTGTGGCATTTGGTCCCGATGGCCGCCTGCACATCAGCTATTATGACAACAGTCAAAACACCGTGCGGTACGCAGTCGGCTTTTAAGGCCTGCATACCCCGGGGCAGCTATGAGGCGCTGATGCCGTAGGCGCCTTCGACCAGCGCCTTCGCCTCGTCGACGCCTTTTTCGGCAACCCTCAAAGTGACCAAGGGCTCGCCGGCCTCTACATTCTCGCCAATCTTTTTATGCAAGGTGAGCCCCACGCCCGGATGAACTGCAGCCGAAGCGTGTGCTCGTCCCGCGCCCAAAACAAAAACAGCGCGCCCAATAGCCAGGGCGTCACATTTGGTGACCATGCCTGACAGTTGGGACTCAATCACCAGCGTTTTACAGCCGGCACCGTGTAAGCGGACATTTAAGTCGCCACCCTGGGCATGAACCATCCGGCAAAAACGTTCATAGGCCGCCCCCGAAGACAACGTCGCTTTCGCCCTGGGGTCCCCGATCAAATCGGTGGTCAGGGCCGCCAAATCACCCGGCCCTTCACCTTTGAGACAGGCTATCGACTCCTCGACCTCGATGGCATTCCCCACGGTTCGACCCAAAGGTTGGTTCATATCGGTGAGCACTGCCCGGGTAAGCAATCCCGCCCCCCGACCAACACGACACAGCATGTCTGCAAGCTCAGTGGCCGCCGCATGGGTTTTCATAAACGCACCGCTTCCCCACTTGACATCCAAAACCAGTTCATCGATGCCTTCGGCCAACTTTTTGGACAAAATGCTGGCCGTGATCAATGGGATGGATGGCACCGTGCTGGTCTCGTTACGAAGCGCGTATAAGGTGCGGTCCGCAGGCGCTAAACTACCCGTTTGCCCTGAAATAAAGCAGCCCACATCGTCTAGGATGAGCCGCAGCGCAGCAGGCTCCAAATCGGTGCAAAAGCCGGGAATCGCCTCAAGTTTGTCGAGGGTACCCCCGGTATGACCGAGCCCACGGCCGCTGATCATCGGCACCCGGCTGCCCAACTCTGCCCACAAGGGTGCCAATATCAAAGATACCTTGTCCCCCACCCCACCCGTGGAGTGTTTATCGACAAAAGGTCCCTCAAGGCCGGACCAGTCCAAGCGCGTGCCTGAGCTGGCCATCGCCTCGGTGAGGTCGACGGTCTCGTCAACGGTCATCCCGCGATTAAAAACAAAGGCCAAAAATGCAGCCGCTTGTGGACGGGTAACGGCGCCGTTTACAACCCCATCAACGAAAGCCTGAATTTGCGCCCGATTAAGCTCACATCCATCTCGCTTTGCTTCGAGAATCTCGCCGATCATTCAGTACGCACCCGTACCCTTACCGCCTGTGACGATGGCCACACTCGCTGAGGCACCAAGGCGATTGGCACCTGCAGCCAACATTGCGTGGGCATCGGCGACAGACCGGACACCACCTGAAGCTTTCACGCCGATATCTGGCCCAACGACCGCTCTCATCAACGCAACGTCTTCTGCCGTCGCACCGCCACCACCAAAGCCCGTAGATGTCTTCACAAATGCGGCGCCTGCGGCCTTTGAGAGGGTGCAGCCAACTATCTTCTCGTCACGCTCGAGCATCGTGGTCTCTAAAATCACTTTGACCGGGCGGCCTTGAGCAGCGCGAACGACGGCCTTGATGTCCTCAAAAACCATGTCGTGATCGCCGCCTTTGAGTGCACCGATGTTGATCACCATATCGATCTCGTCGGCACCATCAGCGATGGCCTCTCGGGTTTCGAGCGCTTTTGAGCGTGTGGCCATCGCACCAAGGGGAAACCCGACCACACAAATAGCCATCGACCGACAACCGGCCAACAAGTCCGAAGCCAAACGAATCCAGGTGCTGTTAACGCACACCGAGGCGAAGCCATATTGCCGAGCCTCATCGCAGACCTTCACGATCTGGTCGCGAGTAACGGTGGGTTTGAGCAAAGTGTGATCGATAAACTTAGCGACGTCCGAAGGCCCACCAGGGGAGCTTCCGTCCGAGCCAAGCCGGTCGGCGCCCGCGGCGACAAGACCCTTGAGGCGCGTCGAATTATTCCACGACCCACGGACCGAAGCCAGCGGAGGAACCGCGCTCATTTGCAGTTCCTCCGTCACCCGCTTTGCGATGCGCTCAACGAGCGCATCAATGTCTGAGGCGCCAGCCATATTTAGGCCTCGATTGTGATGGTGTTGACACTAATCGGCACAATCGGGTTGTCCCGGTGTCCGGTGTCCGTTGTCCCAATGTTCTCAACGATGTCCATGCCTTCTATGACCTTTCCAAACACTGGATGCTTGGATGGGCTGCGGGTGTCGAACCAATCCAAAAAGCTGTTGTGGACAGTGTTGATAAAGAACTGCGAACCGCCCGAGTTGGGGCTGCCTGTGTTGGCCATTGAGAGGGTGCCCGGCTCGTTGCTGAACTTGGCATCATCAACAAACTCGTCTTGAATATTTCCGTGTGGAGGGCCACCGGTTCCGGCCATTCCGCTCTCTGGGTCCTTGGAGTGAGGACATCCAAATTGGATCATGAAGTTGGCGATAACCCGGTGAAAATGCAGGCCATTATAAAAACCGTCGTTGGCCAAATCCATGAAGTTTTTAGAGGTGACGGGCATCTTATCGAGAAAAATCTCGACCTTAAAGCTGCCTTCTGATGTGTCAAATGTTGCGATTGGGTTGCCCATGACGGCCTCCTGTTTGGGTTGTACCGCCCCTGTATCCTGCAAGCGACGTCAACGGGAGCATAGACACACAAGGTGATACACACAGTTCATGCATGATCCCCTCCGACTGCTCTTTGTTTGTACAGGCAATATTTGCCGCTCTCCCATGGCTGAAGGCTATGCCTTGGCCTACGGCGCCCAACGGGGATGGCCGATCGCAGCGCGGTCTGGCGGTGTATTGGGCATCATCGACAAGCCCGCAGACCCTCTCGCTATAAAGGTGATGGCCGAGGTCGATGTCGACATTTCCACTCACCGCTCCCAAGGTGTGACCGAGGAGATGATGAGCTGGGCGAACTACGTCCTGGTCATGGAGCTTCACCACGCAGCGAAATTGCGTGAGCGTTTCGAGGCATTTGAAGACAAAATTCTGGTGATCGCCAACTTTGGTGGAATGATGGAAGTCAGCGACCCCATCGGTGGATGGCGGTGGAAGTTTCGTCGGTGCCGCAAGGACGTCATCCGGTGCGTAGAAGGCTTTATGGATGGACTCCCGCCACCGGGATCGCGCTGAACGGCGTTCAACCGCGGAGACGCAACTCAGTTCCCAACAAAACGTTCGCCTTCAAAAGACCACACACGGTTGAGGTCTGCACCCGACTTGACCATGAGATCAAACCGATGGGTGCGCCCATCTTGGGCCCGAAGTTCGATGTTGCGAACCCCCGCTGCCGTCACCCGCCGAAACAGAGGGGTTTTCCGAACAAATTCACCGTCGATATAAACCCGCGAGCTGGGGATACTGCTGATGGTCACCCAGCCTTCGCCGTCCATTTCAACCGGCGCTGCGACAGGTCTAGGGGCAGAAACTGGAGAGACCACGGCCGGCTGTGACGCCACAACGGGCGCTGGCCGAGCAAGCTTCGGCACTGAAGCCGGTGGTGCAGTGACGACATCGACGACATCGACGACATCGACGACATCGCCGGCTTCGATCGCATCGACCGGCGCTTCAGCCGAGTCTTCTTGAAACAAGCGCATCGAGGTGAAGCCCAAAATGGCGATCGCGACGAGCACCAAAACAGGCAGCACTAAACGCTCGAAATCTATCTCGGCGACCGTTGGCGGAGCGGGCTCAACCCTGCGCACAGGACGCACGGGGCGCTCCACATCTCCGAAAGAAAGCGCCAGCCCATCTGTACCCGCCTGAGTGGTCAAAGAACCCGGGTCGGCGTCATGGACAATTTTTCGTGGAGGCTCGGCCTTAGCGCCCGCCTCGCGTGCGGTTCGTGCGGAGAGATTAAACCCGTTCATTTGCTGTTGAAACCGATTCAACCCATCCCGAGACGAGATGGGGTCGGCGATGACCGCTGATAAAGCTCGCCCCATCGCCAACGCCGACTCAAAGCGTGCCAAGGGGTCACGCTGAAGGGCGCGTACCAACACGCGAGACAAAGCCCCATATTCCCGTGGCAGCTTGGCGGCGCGCCTGGCGGCCTCATCGGCGCCCAAAAACTTTTTGAGCACATCGGGCTCTTTCTCACGGAACAAGGGCTGAACCGCTGCGAGTTCGTACAACACCATTGCGAGGCCGAAAAGATCGGCTGAGCTGGTGACCACCTCGGCCTCGGCCTGCTCTGGAGACATATAGCCCCAGGTGCCTCGCACAGCGCCACGGGTTTCGGGCCGACTCCAACCCTTGGAAATCCCAAAGTCGAGCAGCTTCACGACCCCTTGGGGGTTGATCATCAGATTGGAGGGCTTGATGTCCCGGTGAACCAAGTTCAGGGGCTCGCCATTTTCAGCATTGGCAGCATGGGCATGGGCCAAACCCTCACAGACTTGCCGCCCAATTTCGGCAATCACATCGAGGGGAACCGGCGCGCCATACCGGCGACATAGGCTGATCATTCTGCGAAGCGTGAGCCCGTCAACATACTCCATGACCAAATAATAACGACCATCCTGGCAGTCGAAATCTTGGATTTGGACCACATTTTGATGCTGAAGCATTGAGCCAATCCGTGCCTCGTGGACGAACAACTCTTGGAATGGCCGATTATCCGCAAAATCCGGTAGAATCACCTTGATGGCGACCCGAGGATTTACGCCGGCCAAGCTCTCTCGCCGGGCCTCAAATACCCGCGCCATACCGCCGGTAGAGATGGGCCGTATCAAACGATACCGACCCAAGCGTTCGGGCGTGCCATCCGCCAATTGGCGGGCGATGGGAGATGGGTCTGTGTTCATGAGAAGACGGGGAGTCGACCGAAGGGTCAACAGGCGGGTGCCACCAGCGTATCACAACCTGGATCGGAGGCAAACCCGGCTTTACATCCGGTCCAATGGCTCAATGCCCAACATCGCAAAACCCCGCCTCATGACAGAAGCGGTGGCCTCGACAAGAGCGAGACGCCTCTCTTTATCTGCCTCGGTCGCCGCACTGAGAACCTTCTCTTCTCGGTAAAAGCGGTTGAAAATATTGGCGGTCTCATACAAATAATCGCAGAGTAAGTTGGGCCGATAAACCGCGGTAGCAGAAGCCACTGCGCTTCCAAAGCGAATCAAATGCATCACTAAAGCCCGCTCGAATGGACCGACTATTCCCAAAGCCGCGGTGGTCGGGGTGACCTCCCCTTTGCGCTGAATCGAACGACACCGGGCATAGCTGTACATCAGATACGGCGCAGTGTTGCCCTCGAGGCTGAGCATTTTATCCCAGGTGAACGTCACGTTGGATTGTGGGTTTTGAGATAAATCCGCATATCGAATCGCCGCTGTGCCGACCGCCTCAGCCACGGCCGCTCGATGGTCCTCAGACAAGTCAGGGGATTTCTCGTCCGCCACAGCACGGGCGCGTGACACAGCCTCATCCACCAAATCCATCAGGCGAATCACATTGCCCTTGCGGGTGCTCATGGCACCTTCTGGCAGCACGAGCATGCCAAACCAAGTGTGGACCAAGTCCATTCCATGGTCCGGCTGCCACGCGCCCCATGCGTCGAAAACCTGCCGAAAATGAAGTTGTTGACGGGTATCGGTCACATAGACCACCCGCTCCGGCGACCAGGTCTTCTTTCGGTGGGCCAATGTCGCCAAATCGGTTGTGCCGTACAGAAACGCACCGTCCTGCTTTTGGATAACCAAAACAGTGTCCGCTAGGCCTTTCGGCCCGTCCTCAGGCCACCGAATAATGACAGCGCCCTCGCTCTCTTCGGCGATTCCTTCTGCCTTGAGTGCGGCCACCACACCGGGCAAAACTGGGTTGTAAAAGCTCTCGCCCAAAACCTCGTCGAAGGCGACACCCAAACGACCATAGACCCGGTCGAACTCCACCATCGATACTGAAATAAACCTGCTCCAAAGTGCATTATTTACCGCATCACCGGCTTGAAGCTTAGCGGTCTCTGCCCGTGCCAAATCATGGGCAGCCTCATCCGCGTCGTTACCGAACTTCACGTACAAACGCTCCAACTCACAGATGGGGTCTGCCGCAAACGCATCGGCATCCAGCCAACGGTTCCATGCCACGATGAGCTTGCCAAATTGCGTGCCCCAATCGCCGATATGGTTGTCGGCGATCACCGTCCAACCCTGAGCCCGGTGCATCCGGTCAAGGGTGTTCCCGATGATGGTCGAACGCATATGGCCAACGTGCATTCGCTTGGCGACATTTGGGCTGGAATAATCGATAACCACCGTTCGCCCCGCGCCCCCCTGAGGGATGCCACCGCCTTCACTGCAGAGTTGGTCCTGAAGATGCGCTGATAAAAAAGAATCGCTCAGGCTGAAGTTGATAAAACCGGGCCCCGCCACAGAGGTAGAGACCACCGCCGGATGCGCGACGAGGGCCGACACGATCTTTTCAGCAAGAGCCCGGGGGTTTTCACCCATCGCGCGAGCAAGCCGAAAAGCGTGGTTGGACTGGTAATCCCCAAACTTCGGGTTCTGGGTTGGCTGAGCCTGCTCGCCTTCGACCAGGCTGTTGTCACAACCCACAGACGCAGCGGCGTTGGCAACCATTTGATGTAGCATTTCTGGAATGGTGACAAGGGACACAGGCGACTCCTCAAAAGTGGACCGGGAGCTAACCCATCTGGGCACCGTCCACACCAGCCCTTCCCCACACGGGAGGGATGCGATAGCTTGGGCTTCCAGTGGAGGGTGTATGAGCCAGTCTGAATCGCTACCGGCCAAATCGAGCTTACCCGAGATTTCTGCCACCGAGCTCACCGCCTTATACCGAGGAATGTTGCTGATCCGCAGGGTCGAGGAACTGGCAGCAAAAGCCTACACCCAACGGAAAATTCTCGGTTTTTGCCACCTTTATATCGGCCAAGAATCCGTCGCCGTAGGCGCAGCGGTCTCCACCAAAGACGATTACTGGATGGCCGCCTACCGAGAGCACGGCCACGCGATGGCCAAGGGCGTCTCCCCCAAAGCCATGATGGCCGAGCTTTTTGGCCGCGCGACCGGTTGCTCGAAAGGGCAAGGTGGCTCGATGCACATCTTTGACAAGGCTCATAAATTTATGGGTGGCTACGGCATTGTAGGGGGCCATGTACCCTTGGCTACCGGCGTGGCTTGGGCGATCAAACAACGCAAAGAGGGCCGGGTAGCGGTCGTCTTCTTTGGCGATGGCGCCACCCACCAAGGCGCCTTCTTTGAGGCCCTTTGCCTGGCCCAACTCTATAAACTTCCAGTGGTCTTCATTTGCGAGAACAACTTTTATGCGATGGGCACGCCCCTGCATCGGCAATCTGCAGTCACGAGCCTAAAGTTTCGGGCCGACGGCGTGGGCATGGTCTCTGAGCAGTTTGAGGGCTTTGATGTTGAGGTGGTCCGAGAGCGGGTGGCAGCGGCCTCCGACTTTGCGCGCGCCGGCAAAGGGCCAGTATTGTTGGAGATCGTTACCTATCGTCACCGCGGACACTCCATGTCTGACCCGGCAAAATACCGCCCGGATGGCGAGCTTGACGAGAAGAAAAAATCCGACCCATTGGCCATCACCAAAGCGCGTTTGACCGACGATTTCGGACTGGTGGATGCAGACTTCGAAGCGATCACCGACGATGTCGAGGCCGAGGCCCAAGCAGCGTGGACATTCGCCCACGACAGCCCCATCCCCGACCCAGCCACCCTTTATGACTTCACCTACGCACCGACAGAGGCCTAAACCATGGCAATGATTCAGATCCGCGAAGCCTTACGCCAAGCGATGCAAGAAGAGATGCGCCGTGACGAGAGTATTTTCTTAATGGGCGAAGAGGTCGCACATTACAACGGTGCGTACAAAGTCAGCCAAGGCATGCTCGAAGAATTCGGCGAGGACCGCGTGGTGGATACGCCGATTTCTGAAAATGGGTTCGCTGGCCTGGGTATCGGTGCGGCCATGGTCGGCATGCGGCCGATTATCGAGTTTATGACTTGGAACTTCTCCCTGGTGGCCTACGACCAAATCGTCAACAGCGCGGCCAAGATTTACCAGATGTCAGGCGGACAGTATTCTGTCCCCATCGTCTTTCGCGGGCCCAACGGACCCGCTGAAAACTTGGGCTCTCAACACTCCACCTCGGTCGAATCCTTATTTGCCCACTTTCCAGGGCTCAAGGTGGTGACTTTTGCCACCGCCTACGACGCCAAGGGCCTGCTCAAGGCCGCCATTCGCGACCCAAACCCTGTGGTCTTTCTCGAAAGCGAGATGACATACGGCATTAAAGGTGAGGTACCGGACGAGGAGTACATCATTGAGTTGGGTAAAGCCGACATCAAGCGCTCAGGAACAGATGTGACCCTCATCACCTGGGGCAAACAACTGTTCACCGTCCAAAAAGCTGCAGAATCCTTGATGGCCCAGGGCATCGACGTAGAGATTGTCGACTTGCGCTCTTTGCGCCCCTTGGACCACGAAACCGTCTTCAACTCCGTGGTCAAAACCGGACGGGCAGTCGTTATCCACGAAGGCTTTATCTTTGCCGGTGTGGGCGCTGAGCTCGTCTCAAGGATTCAAGAGGCTTGCTTTGATGTTTTGCAAGCGCCCGTATTGCGGGTCACCAACCGGGATGTCCCCCAACCCTATGCCACCAATTTGGAGAAGCTGGTCTACCCCAGCGAAGACCGCATTATCGCGGCCGTCCAACAGGTCATGGAGCGATAATCATGGCTGAATTTTTCGAAATGCCACAAGCCTCACCCACCATGGAAGTGGGAACCGTCCTCGCCTGGAAGAAGGCCGAAGGCGACAGCCTAAAGCCCCAAGATGTCCTCGCTGAGGTCGAAACCGATAAAGCGGCCATGGAGATCGAGGTCTTTGACGCCTGCGTATTGCTCAAGATTCTCGCTGAGACCGGTGCTCAGGTACCCGCCGGCGAGCCCATCGCGATTTTGGGCAACAATAAGGATGAGGATATTTCTGGGCTGTTGGCTGAATATGAGGCGCGCAAGGCGGCTCCAAAAACCAAGCCCACCCCAGCAGTGACAGCGGCACCGAGCGCAATCAATCCATCAGCCCAAAGCTCAACAGCGCCGACCCAAACCGGCATCACCCCGTTTTCTTGGGCTGGAAAGACAGTCAACAGCGCCATCATGGAGATGCCTCAGTTTGCTATCGTACTGCCCACATCTAGCCCGGGTGCACAACCCCTACCCGCAGGGAAAGTCCGTAGCTCCCCAGCTGCTCGGGCGGCTGCTCGGCGTACAGGGGTCAACCTTGGGGCAGTCATGGGCACGGGGCCTCGAAACCGGGTGACCCGCGCAGATGTGATGCGTCACGCAGCAGGCGTCCCCGCCCAGGCTCCTCCAGCCCCACCCGTACGCGCAATCCCGCTCCCCACAGCAAATCCCGGCGACACTGTCGTTCCAAACAGCAATATGCGGAATATCATCGCCAAACGCCTGAAGGCCGCTCACGACGATGCACCCGTGTTTTTCCTGACCCGCCAGTTTGATTGCGATGCGATGGTCGCCTTTCGCGATGCGCTCAAGGCCAAGGGCCAAAAGCTTTCGTACAACGACATCATTATCGCTGCGTGTGGCCGTGCCCTTCGCGATATCCCAGAAATCAATGCCGCTTGGGCGGACGACGCGATTATCCAAAGATCAGCCGTCGACATCGGCATGGCTGTGGCGCTTCCAGGCGGTCTCATCACCCCAGTTATTCGAGGTGCTGATACCAAGTCATTGGCCGATATCGCAGCCGACACCCGCGCCCTCGCCGCCAAAGCCAAAAACGGAAAACTTGGCCCCACGGAATACACAGGCTCGAGCTTCACCATCTCAAACCTGGGGATGAAAGGCATCGCGCACTTTACAGCCATCCTCAACCCACCAGAGGCATGCATTTTGGCTGTCGGCGCCATGGCCCACACACCTGTTGTCAAAGACGGGGCTCTCAGCGTCGGATACAGAATCTCTGTGACCCTCACCTGTGATCACCGGGTGGTCGACGGCGCGCTTGGTGCAGACTTCCTTAGCGCCGTGGCTGGCTACATTTCAGACCCATCGCGCATTTGAACATGCGCATGCCGCTCCTCGCTTTGGCGATGGCTGCCGGGCTGTACACCGCCGCCTTTCGCGCGTGGACATGGCCTGAGCAGGTGAGAAAGCGGACATTGATCGTTATCGCCGAGCCGGGCACCAAAGTCGAGATTGCTCAAGGGCCACAAACCCATAGCACCACCCAGGGGGTTCATACTTGGACGGTGGCCCCCGGCCCACTCACCCTTGTGGTCAACATCGATTCAGATCCCCCACGCTCAGTACCCCTCAACATCCCAGTGGGTATCGGCGGGCTCATGGTCGAGATCAGCTTGAATGACGATGGAGATGTCCAGTTGGGCTACTTCTGAGCCTTGGCGCTAAACACTTCACCGATCCGACAATAATCAGCGCCACCCAAGCGAGCAATGGGATCTAAGACCCCCAAGTCGACCACGCGGTGCCCTTTTTCATCGATGCGAATCACCGCAGGATCGAAATGGTAGCGAGACACTTCGCCCACCAACAAATGAGTCGAACCCATGTCGTGTTGATGAACCAAACGACACTCCATGGTCGCCAATGCCTCTGCCGGACGGGGTGCTAAAACCGTGTCGGCGGCCACAGCTGGGATCTCGACCGCCTCAAACTCAGAGACATCCGGTGGCCACGGCAAACTCGAGGAGACCATCGCATCAAGGTGGGAAAATGAGACCAACGACACCGTGAAATGCCCAGTGGCCAAAATATTGACTGCGGTATCCTTGAGGGCCCCGCCCCGTCCACGGGCCACCGAAATGGCGATGGAGGGGGGCTGGGTTGACACCCCCATAAAAAAGGAAAAAGGTGCAAGGTTGTCGACACCACTCTTAGATCGTGAGCCGACCCAAGCAATCGGACGTGGAACAATCAATGAGGTGGCCAGCTTGTACGCCTCTAGCGCACCGAGCTCTGGTGGATTGATAACCATCGGCACACAGTATCCCATGGCCGGATAGAGGGTAAGCATGTTGTGGATGTTCATTGCCTGTACAGTCGGTTCTTCCGGCCCCGCTCACCCAGGTAGCCAAAGCGCTACCGAGGCCAAAGCCATGGCTGACGTTGCGGCCATCGCGGGTGAAATGGCCAATCGCGCCCGAGAACTCGAGGCGGCGACTGCCTCATCGAGAAATGCGATTGATGCCGGCGGAAACAAACTCACAGAGCAAGAAAAAATCAACCAAATCATGGATGATTTACTGCAAATGAACGCCACACTCCAAGATGAACATGCCGCCTTAGAGCAACGCCTTAAACTGAAGGGTCAATCGACGGACGCCACCAACGAGTAGACCTCTTCGAGCCGTTTTAAAATGGTCCCGTAATCCAGTTGCCCGATGTCATCGGAAATGCCCGGCGTGAGTGGACCTGAATGCAGCAATCGAGAGCGCACGGGCCCCAACACCGGCCCATGTTCAACCCTGAGCTTGGTGCCGGTCAATGTGCCTAGGGTAAACGACTCCAGAACCTGCTGATAGGGCACAGGCCCACTGGAAACGAAGCCTTTCAATCCTCCGGCCTGGGGAATCACGCAAAAATACAAGCTGTGCATCGGAGCGTCCGGTCCCTGGAATGTTGCGACCAAACTCAGCAAGCCTGTAATGGGTATGGCGGATACCGTTCCAATGCCGGGGTCGAGGGCCGCAACCACCACGGCCTGCTCACCGCTTCCAGGCTTCACACCGCAAATCATCTCGCCCACGCTCGGGCCAAGGTTTCTCCGAAAACCATCCTCAAACGCCGGCTTTAGACCATAATAGCCCATCCTTCTGGCGATGTACTTTGCCACCCGCCGGGCGCCCGAGCTGCCTGGGACTCGCCCGCCAATTCTGGGGTCGGTCATATGCCATAAATCGCGCTTGATGGTGGCCTGGTTCATCATGGAAATGCCACCACGCGGAAGCCTCACACCCAGTTTTTCGGCATCGCAACCCACCGAGAACACCACCATCAAAATAAGCCACATGCTAACAATATCCCCGTCGCTGGAACCACGCTAAGGCCGCGGAAACCCCCGAGCGGATGGGCGTTGGGACCAGGCCAAGCTCAGCACGTGCACGGGCATCACTGCGATAACGGTCAGCCTGCATCGCAGACAAGACATGGCGATTAAGACCTGCAAAGCGGTGGGCATCGAAGCGGCTTCCAACCCGCCCTATCAGCCCCGCGGCACGGGTCAAGGCCGGCGGTAAAGGCAACATAGGCGGTCGACGTCCGACGCATTCAGCGATGATGCCCAAAAACTCGCGATAGCTCAAATTATGACTTCCGAGCAGATACCGACGCCCAGCTTGGCCGCGCTCCATCGCCAACAAATGCCCCGTCGCACAGTCGGCTGCAGTCTGAAAGCACTTTCCGCCCATGGGGTAAAATGGGATGGGGTGGCGGGCCATGCTGACCACCATTTGTCCAGATGTTGGCTTTACGTCATAGGGTCCGATTATGAAATCGGGGTTCACTATCACCCCCTCGATATCGGGAGCTGCCAACACCACCTGCTCACCAGCAAGCTTGGTGTCATGATAATCCCGCAATGCACCGCGGTGGCCATATGCCGCAGTCGGATCGAGAGCGCTATCCTCGTTGCCTGGTACACCCAGGGGCCCAAACCCTACCGTAATCGACGAAGAGCACAAGACCACTCTGGGTACGCCCCCGCGGGCTGCAGCGGTACAGAGCGAACGGGTAGCATCGACATGAACCGTTTTCATCCTGGCCTGTCCACCCGCAGAAGGATCAAAGATACCGGCCAAATGGAAGAGGCCATCACAGCCTTTGAGCGCGCTGGCTAACGCGTCGATATGGGCGGTGTCGTCCCGGTATAAAGCCACAGACTTGAGCCTTAAATCAAGCCCTTCCAGCAAAGCATTGGGCTTGCGAATCAGGGCGACCACCTCATGACCCTCAGCCAAAAGCGTCCGCACCAAGTTTGCTCCCAAAAATCCGGTTGCCCCTGTGACAGCGTAGCGCATTCAAACCTCTGTTAAGACGGCATATTGACCCAATTCGGGATAGCTTAACAAACCACCATGTGGCAACCAGGAAACATCCATTATGTCTTTCAATACTTCGATCCCGGTAGATACTGTCCCGACCCCCAATCCTGACGCCATCATGCTGAAGGTACAGGAAACTTTGGTCCCAACAGGCACCCACGAGTTTGGACTCAGCGACAACACCGATGATGCCCCATTAGCCAGAGCCCTCCTGGAAATAGATGGCCTTGAGCTTGTGCTCATCGCACCCCGTTTTGTCACGCTTCGCAAAGCCTCTATCTCTGAATGGCCCGATCTCATCCCTTTGGCCAAAGAGGCCATGCGCGGCTTTATTCAATCTGGCGAAATGGCCGTCTTCGACAAATCTGGAGACATCGACCCTGCCCAACGGGGTGAAATCGAGGGAAGAATCATCACGCTCTTAGATGATGAAATTCGGCCAGCAGTCGCCATGGATGGCGGCGACATCACCTTCGTTAGCTTTGAAAATGGCGTCGTTTTGGTTCAAATGAGTGGCGCTTGCGGCTCTTGCCCTTCAGCCACATCCACCCTCAAAATGGGCGTGGAGCGGTTGTTGATGGAAGAGATCCCCGAAGTCACCGCGGTTGAGCAAGTCTAAGCCAAAGCCTTAAGGGCAGCGTCTTTGTCTTCGGGGCGAACATAAAGCCGGCCGACGCACCGCTCATTTTGATAGCGCTCAAAGATGGCAGTGGCCTCCTCTACCCGCTGAACCTGTGCCGAACTTTGATGCATATCCAACACGTAAATCGGCGGCATACCCGGCTTTCTATGCGCAGACACCACCCCATGCCCAGGCACCGCGCTGGCCTCAATCCCCACCGAAGTCAATCGCTCTAAACACGCCCCCAAGCGTCGGTCACCATCGAGACCGAAACCTTCGAAAACGGCCTTCAGTGGACGATATTCGACGATTCTTCGCGCCCATTCATTGTCGGACCCACGCAGGTGCGCCATCAGCTGGGCATCATCGGTACGCCGGTACGCCTCCAAGTCCGGTGGCAGCTCGTATTGGCAACCCGAAGACTGTATATAGAGCTTGAGCATTTCCTCGTAGGCTACGGATTTTTGATGGAAGTACACCATCACGAACATATGAAATCGAGCGATCATAAAGTCGTCGAATGCGTACAAAGCCCGGCGATCGATGGCCAGTGACACCCGGCCCCGCTCATCGACGTGCCGCGTCATATTGCTGATCAACCAATGCACATCGGTTTGACCATATTGTGCCCCGGTAAAATAGGAGTCGCGAACCAGATAATCGAGGCGATCTGCGTCGAGATCAGAGCTGATCAACTGCGACATCAGATACCGTAAATCGAAACCCTGATGGACAAAAAAGTCATCGTCTATCTTCACCTCATGAGAGACGAGACGGGCGACATGCTCTGGTTCGAACCCAAAGTTTTGGCGAATCACATCGGCCATCGAAGACTGGGTAAGGATGGCGACGGTGTAGTCCTCATGGGTGGCGCGTTCGTCGATTCGGTGGGCCACAGCCTCGGGGTTGTAGCAACGAATATCGAGCGCGCGCAATGGGGGCATCGCAAACTCAGCGGCATGAGAGAAAGGCGCATGGCCAAGGTCGTGGCAC
>DBIS01000216.1 GCA_002296975.1 Deltaproteobacteria bacterium UBA796
GACCATAAGGGTGGGAGAGCTCACCGATGGCAGCGACGACCCTCGGACACTCGGGGCATGGGTAATGGACGACCAATACTTTGGACCAAGCCACCCCTTCGGCCATCCGGTTGAGGGCACAGTGAAGGCCATCAACGCGCTCACCGCTGAGCAACTCAAAAGTTCATGGGCCACCAGATTCGTGCCAGACCATGCAACCGTCGTCGTTTCAGGTGCCATCGATGCAGAGACTTTGATGGCCTTGCTTGAACGCCACCTCGGCACTTGGGCCAAGACTGGTAGCGAGCGGATAGAGATACCACCGCCCCAAATTCACTCCGGACCCGACCGCTTTTTCTTCGTGAACAAAGAGGGCACAACCCAGACCTCACTATCTGTCATGATGCCTGCCCCCGCTGGCGCTGACCCCGCCTCCGAGCCCGCCGAACTGGGCGCAATCGTCTTGGGCGGCACATTCACCAGCCGGCTCAACCAGTTGCTCCGCGAAGAAAAGGGCTACACCTATGGCGCGAAGGCCGGCTATTCAGGAAAGCCAAACTACGGCTACCTTATCGCGCGCACCAATGTGCAACAGGACGTCTCCGCTCCCGCACTCAGCGATTTGATTGCGGAACTTGAGCGCTACCAACACGGTATCGATGCAATCGAGCTCAAAAAGGCCCAAAGCGCGTGGCAAACCAGGGCGGTGTCATCGATGGAGTCCCGCGGGGCAATCGCCAGTAATTTCGCGTCGCTCGCAGCGCACGACCTCCCCATCTCCACTTTATCTGATGAACTCGACCGCGCTCAGGCCGCCACCGTCCAAACCGTCAACGATGCAGTGAAGGCCAGCCAGCTCGCCAACGCCATCTTTGTCGTGGTGGGCGACCTTTCCGAGATTCAAGCGGATATAGAGGCCGTCGTTCCAGGAAACTGGACGGTCATCACAACACCCCAGGACGCGGACTAACCCAACACCCGGCGCTGGGTCCTAATCCCGACGCCGCACAAACACGGCCAGTCCCATCAGCGACAACCACCAATGTGTGGGGTTTGGACCTTGTTCGACTGTGGTGCACCCGCCCTTTTTGGCCGCCTCGATGGTGATGGCGCCCAACAGGCTCCGTTCACTGCCATCGGGTGCGCTCACCACAACGTCATAGGTACCCGCAGGGATCTCTTTAGAAATTCGCCCCTGGATGCCGCAATCGCTGTTGGGGCTAACATCAGCCAAATCGTAGCTACCAAGCTTTACCGTCGCACCTTCAGGAAAGTTATAATCGCCTCGAATAAGCACCTTTGTACTCTGACCTGCGGTGGCGACGGCCGGCTGAATCGAATCGACCGTCCAATCTTCGTTTTCGGTGCATACACCCGCATCGTCAACCACCTCGTATTGAGCATCAATATTTAGGCGCATGATGAAGTCACCGCCGCCGTCGAAGTCAAATTGTTCCAACAGGAACGTATCAAGCGTGTCCCACCGAAAGTTCCATTGAATCAGGTTTCGAAACTTACTGGTTTCATGCCCAACGATAAAATCGTCATCGCTGACGGGCGGTGGCTCGTCCATCCAACCATTGGTGTCCATGGCGATCTCTGGAAAGGTCTGGCGGTTGTCGTAGCAAGCGCTGACGATCACCGAGCCAAAAGTAATCGGCTGAAGGCCCTCCACATCGGGTTCAAAGTCAAACGTCATCCGCTCGCGTTCGAAGTCGATGTCGACCCATGTGCCCTCTAGATCAACACCAGTAATCAGGATGGTCTTTTGCTCAAGCCGGCTGTACATTCCAGCCCGCATGATGTCTGCATCCGCCTCGCCCTCATACCAATCGATATAAATGGTCATCAAGGCTTCGCTCGCAACGCCCGCACCCTCACCAGCCCAAAATATTTTGAGGCCCGTGGGCATCAATGGAAAATGCTCCTTTTCAAAGGAGTAAACCACGGCCATGCAGTTGTTCATGCCCAGGCCTTCCAATTCCGAGAAGTAGCCGCCGTAGAGCATATCGCCATCGTCGGCGTAACTGTCGTAGCGAATCTGCTGAGGGGCCGCCGAAACGGGGGAAGCGATGAGGGCAAGCCCGAGGACTGATGATCCAAACATGTTTTCTCCAAGACTGTGTAAGAGCAGCATATCCGGGACTGCAACACCTGACCCATGTGTTAGCAAAATGTGTTCCCACATGGTCTTGGAGTTTTTGTTGTTGTACCTCGCTGTTTTCATCGCTTTTGCATTCTCCGCTCCCGCCACCGCGTCCAATCTGATTGGATCCGCGGCCTTAAAACACCGCATTCCCTTGTCGCCCTCGCTCCACAAGGCCCTCGCCAATCGCAATCATCAAGAAGCGATTAATGCGCTTGAATCCATGGATACGGCCAGCCTCTCTGGACGACAGCGCGCCGACCATCAGTTTTTATTGGCGTGGTCATATTTGAGAACGGACACCCCTCAAAATGCCATCCCCATGCTGGCTCATGTCGAAGCCAATCAATCGGCACCTGGTGATTATCGGGCGCTGACCTTGGGCGAAATTCACTTGGCAGACGGCGCCCCACATCTGGCATCCGCTGCATTTTCGGCGATCGCCCCCAGCAGCATGCTTGCGCCCCGGGCTCAGCTTCAACTCGCCGCCGCCCATCAAGAAATCGGCGCCACCCGGGCAGCGATTGAGATCTACGCAAAGCTGGCCCTCCGAAATGACCCCGCTGAAGGTAGCGACATTGCCCTTCTTGCCCTCGCCACGCGCAAGGGCTTGTCCAACCCCAAGTCCAAAGCATGGTTGACGCGCCTATGGGTCCATTACCCACTGACTTCAGCCGGCAGAAAGGCCTCTCAAGCCTTGGGCACCCATGGGCCAAGCATTCAAAATCGCGGTGAGCGCACCTACCGACTGATGGAACTCGGCGCTTGGCGATCTGTCACCGATACCCTTTCCAGCAGACTTGCGGACTACCCATTGACCACGGCCCTCGGCTGCAAGGTTCACTACGCCTATGGACGGTCGCTGTTCAAGCGAAATCAGGTCACTGCGGCCGCCGAGATACTCGTCCCAGTGGGTACGAAATGCCCCGGTTTGGATGACACAAACGGCCCCAAAGCACTGTACCTCGCCGGGAAGTCCCTCGAACGTAAAAAGGATTGGGCGGGTGCGGCGCGGGCTTACCAAAGGATACCGGACCTCTATCCCGACCATTCCATGGCAGACGATGGGTATGCCCTGGGTGGCATCGCCTGGGTAGAGGCCGGCAAACCCAAAATGGGCCAAGCATTATGGGAGACCCAGGCCGACACCTACCCGACCGGCGACATGGCCGGTGAAGGATTTTGGCGCCTTGCCTGGAGCGCTTACCTCCGGGGCGAGCCGCACACGGCCATCGATTGGGCTGAGCGCATGGTTCGCGAGGTGCCCATCGGGGTCGACCCAATCCACGTGGTTGGCGCCAAATACTGGGCCGCGCGGTGGCGACTGTACCCCGATGTCGCCAATCCCCGGCAACTCAACCCTGACGCAGAGTCAGTCACTGAAGGGCTCGATGGCTTGGTCGCGATGTACAATAGTCATCCCACCAACTTTTACAGTCTTCACGCCGCGAATCGACTCAAAGAGCTTTCGGCAGCACATGTGGCGGCCCTGATTCATCCCGAGCCCGCCGACACCACCGCCAACACCTGGTCAGTTTCAGCCTCATTTATGGCGCACCCATCTACACAGCGGGCACTCAAGCTCGCGAGACTGGGTTTGGTGTCTGAGGCCCGGTCTGAGTTTCGCCAAGTCGATCTCGATTTTAGCCCTTCAGAACAGGCCCTAGTCTCATCGATCCACGCCGCCCAAGACCCATTCGCAGCCCACGACAAACTCCATAAATTTTTAATACACCAACCACCATCTAGTTTGGGCGCAGACCGGGACCGCATCCTTGTCCAAGCCTATCCAGATCACTATTGGGACCTTTTGCAAGCCGTGGCCAGCAGCTATGATTTTGATTCCCGTATTTTCCATGCCTTGGTCCGAGAGGAAAGTAGCTTTAATAAAGACATCCGTTCGTGGGCCGGCGCAAAGGGTTTGTCCCAGTTGATGCCCGCAACCGCGCGCCGAGTGGCCAAATGGCTCGGAAAACGGGTGACCAGCGCCAACATTAAGGACCCGGAACTCAATCTCGCCATCGGCAGCCGGTATCTCAACTATTTGTTCGGATATTTTCGGGAAAATCCTTATTTGGCCGTTGCCGCCTACAATGCAGGCGAGGGAAATGTTGGCAAGTGGGTCACCCGTTTTGGTGAAATCCCATCCGACGAGTTTGTAGAGCACATCCCATTTCGAGAGACACGGCACTATGTGAAACGGGTGTTGGGCACCTACCAGGCTTACCGGGTGATTCGTGGACCGGCCGCCGCACCACCCGACTGGGCCCACGCCAACCATGAAACCGGCCGCACAGAGCGCTGAGCGTTAAGATACCCCCATGCTAAGTCTCATCCCATGGCTGGTGTCTGCTCACGCCGCCACCCTCACTGTTGGTCCCGAAGCAACCTACACCACAATTTCGTCGGCCATCGCGGCCTCTGTGGATGGTGACACAGTGTTGGTCGGCCCCGGGATCTACGCCGAGGCCCTCTTTTTGGGTGACAAAACACTCACGATAAGCGCCTCAGAAAGCCCGGCCACGACCTTCATTACCGGCGACGGTGAATACACCGTGAGCATCAGCAGTGACGATGCGACAGAAACGGTCATCAACGGGTTTAGCCTCCAAGGTGAGGCGCACAGCTGTCTCACCACAAATGCGACAAACCTCACACTTATGAATATGGTTATTTATGGGTGTGGAAGTGCACTTACACCAGGTGGTGGTGGATTAAATATCCAAGGTGGAAGCCTGAATATGAGCGATGTAACCGTGAGGGATAATATGGCTCTGGATGGTGCTGGGCTGGCGGCCTCAGACGGTGCCATCATCAGCATCGACGGGTGTATCTTTCAACATAATATTGCTACAAATGGTGGCGGCGGCATCTCCGTGAAAACGGGTGCCTCCCTCAGTATCGATGACACTGAGTTTTTAGACAACCATGCTAATTTCGCAGAAGGCGGCGGTTTATGGCTGCTTGATGCTGGAACAACGAGCCTGAACAATCTTATCTTTCAGGACAACCATGCCTGGGCGATGGGTGGCGCTATTTCGGCCCGTAATCTTTCCGACTTTAGCATTCAAAACTCAAGCTTCGACAACAACGTCACGGGTGCCGAGTCTGGAGGCGGGGGTGCAATCGCTGTTCACAGCTCTAACGTCTCGATATACGGGCTTGGCTTTTCAGGAAACCTCACAGCCGGCTCGGGTGGCGCAATTTTTTCTGACGAAAGTGTGGTTTCGGCGGACAACATCACGCTTGAAGACAACACGGCACTTCGCAACGGTGGCGGGTGGCACCAAGACAGAGGCGATCTCAGCATCAGCAACACCCTGTTTATCAGAAATATTGCAGGTTCGGATGGTGGTGGCCTTTTTTCTAGCGCTGACTCATCGATGATTTCCGGCAGCCGTTTAGCCTGGAACGAAGCGAGCGGCGGCCAGGGCGGCGGCATTAAATTGATGAGCGTTAACACCACTATCTTTGAGGTAGACCTACAGCGCAACACCGCGCGAGAGGGGGGTGGATTGTATGCGCAAAATGGCGCCACATTCGCCATGTCCATGTCCATCATTCAAGAAAATGAGGCGATATTCTCAACAGGTGGGGCTTTGGTCATCGGTGATACAGCTACCAATGCGACACTCCAGAATAATAATTTTTTGGGCAACGGTACCCTGAGTTCAGGTGAAATCGCTCAGATTGGCCTCGGCGGGATGGCCGTTGACCTGCGAAACAACATCATCGCCGATGGCATCAATGGTTTGGGCGTCGGCATCGT
>DBIS01000214.1 GCA_002296975.1 Deltaproteobacteria bacterium UBA796
GTCTGGCCTAATAAAAAATCAGGCCCCATTCACGCTCGATCATACGCCGTGCCTCACCTTCGAGGGTGGGGGCTCGGTCGAACAGCGTCATGGCCGCGATTCGCCGGACGTCGTTGACGTTGATGCTGGCCATGCCGTGCTCATTCAGGGGCTTCTCGATGCCAGCGAGCACCTGATTGACCTGTTCGAGTGCGAGTTCATCAAGGTGGCCCAGGTCCACCAGAAGGTCCAACAGAATGCTCGCTTCTTGGTCGAGCTCAATGATTGGGGGAAATGGGATGGGTTTACTCATGTGGTACTCCTCAATGCCAGTCGATCGCCGGGTAACCGGACCAGATGTCCCGTCAACTCCAGGCTCTGGATGGAGACCATAAGCCCGGGAATATCGGTGCCGGTAAGCGCTGCGATATGGTCGAGATTATCGCCGCTCTCGAGCGCCTTTAGAACACCGCGCTGTATGCTGCACGATGGCCGTGGAACCTTTAGGTTTTGCTTGTCGATACCCAACTGATTTAGCACATCCTCTGTGTTTCGAACAAGCCCAGCCCCCTCCATGATCAGAGCGTTGCACCCGGTGGATGCGGTGTCTAAGGGGTGGCCCGGCACCACCATCAACTCTCGACCCTGTTCGAGGGTGTGGCGCGCGGTGATTCTACTCCCAGACCTCAGGCTGGCTTCTACGACGATTGTACCCAATGCCAATCCTGAAATAATTCGATTCCGCTGAGGGAAGGTGTATTTTGAGGCAGGGAACCTGGGTAAAAACTCGGTTACCACCAAACCTCCGGCATCGACAATCCGATCCAACTCTTGGGCGGTCCGGCTGCTCATGGAGGCCTCAAGTCCTTGGCCCAACACAGCGATCGCCTGGCCAGGGTGAGCTTTGTGAGCGGCGGCGTCAATGCCGTAAGCCATGCCACTGATGATCGTCAGGCCTGACTGTACCAAGCCTCTGGCGAGTCGATCTGCCATGTCACGCCCACGGTGGGTGCATCGGCGCGCCCCGATGATGGCGACACCAGGGTCATTTAGCCGTTGTGGATTTCCACGATAAAATAGGACTGGCGGGGCAAATGGAACAGCCGCCAGATGGGCAGGGTAGTACTCATCGCCGATGGTGATGAAGGGTACAGCAAGCTTCAAGGCTGGGGCGGTGCGCAGGCGTTTTAAGTGCCGGTCACAGATGCCTGAGGCACGGAGTGCAGCTTGGCTTAAAGAGGTGAGCGGTTGGCCTGATAAACGGGCCATAGAAAGGTCAAGGCGGCCGCTCAATGCAGCAGCGCCGTGCCAAAAACCAGAAAGTGTAGACATGGGATTCCTCACACGGAGTCCCACAAGCAGTCATGAACCACAAGTATTGTAGTGCCCTGAGCGCAGACGGCAAGCCTCAGTTCATGCGTGTGAGGATCTCTGCGCCAATGGGGATCGTCCGAGAGGCATCCGTGACGACGGCTGTGGATGAGAAGTCGTCTACACGCACAACCACCAACCGACCGATGACGCTCGGGGGCATCGTGGGGTCTGGGCGTTTGGGGTCCACCACATCATCTTGTCGAGAGACCACGTAAAAGGAGTTGCCAACCCGTACGCCATCTGCCCGTCCACGATCGATAAACAAGGTCTCTCCGATGGTGGACAATACCCGATTTTGGGACATTCGAGCTACGACCTGGCCCTCTAAGTCGCCTGTTGGTTTGCCGACTTCGAGCTCGACCACGATGGGCATCGATGGCCCAACAAGGTCGCCCCGAGCCATCTCTTGGTAGGACTCCCTGACGGTAGCGCTCAGGTATTCGCCATATTTATGGACGACTTTAAGCTCTCCAAGAATCCGGTACATATTTCCGTATTTTTGGCGTCGAACCTTCGGGTGGCGAACCCGCTTTTGGACTCGGCGAAAGACCGAGACGATGTCGCCGCATTCGTAAGCATCTGGATCTTCAACCCGCACATAGACCAAGTCGTCTTCGGAAAGCATTAGGCCAGGGGTTTTGGCCTTGGCGATGGTGCCGAAAACTTCCAAGTTACGTTTTTCGCGTAAAAAGGCGGGCGCGATGTACTTGTCTGCCTGAATCGTGTGGTCAAACCGAATGTCCGGTCCGCACTCCACTTCGATCTCCGCAAAATCGAGGCCATCTACATTAAAGCCATCCCGATTGGTCTCCAACTCGACAGATGGTGGCTCGATGAGTGACCCCATGCGAAAGACAATTCTGTTGCCGGGGTAAATCCAGTGCGGGTTGGTAATGTAGTCGTTGATGGACCACAGTCTTGGCCAGTAGTACGGATTGCCCAAAAAGGCCTGGGCGATCTCCCAGAGGGTATCTCCAGGGGCGACCAGATAATATTCGGGTGTTCCGCCTTGAGCTGTCGGCACGGCCTCAAGCTCGGTGCCTGAGCCGGAATATGAGACCACCCTGTCCGCATGAGCGGGACCGATGCTAAACAGCAATGCTGTGATAATTTTCCACATAATATTGTCCCAACCGCATTGTAGAATCGCAATTTCGGGTGCTTTAGTCAAGCACCCTGGTTTAAGCTAAGCGTCCGTAATCATCTTCGTGTCGCACGACATCATCCAAGTGTGGGGTCGAAACCTCTAGCACCGTCACATCGCTCATGGCGGTCATGCGGTGTCGTCTTCCCGGTGCGATGTGCACTGACATACCGGGTTCGAAGTCCATGGCGACCATCTCGCCCGAAGCATTCTCAAGGTCCAGCTGCATTTTTCCAGACAACATGCGGATGTCTTCGCGTTTGGTGTCGTGATGTTGCAGAGAGAGCCGCTCACCTTCGCGAATAAATAAAATTTTCCCGATATAGTCTTCGGTTTCGGCCCAAATCTCTTCATGGCCCCAGGGTTTGTCAACCTGGCGACTCATGGGGCCTCGGTGATCATCAGATCACGTGTGCCCAAGATGCGTGCGAGCTCGACCCGTGCTTTTACAGCAGCCTTTTGGTTCGGGTAGCTCCCCACCTTGACCCGGTGCCAATTGTGGCCCCGGATGAGTGCAGTGACCCGGTAGGCCTTGAACTTGCGCTCTTTAAGTTTGGCCACCCGCGCGTCGGCATCTGCTGCATTTTCGTAGCTGGCGATTTGAACGCTCCACCCTGATGTCGGCAGGCTCGCTGCCTTGGCGGCTGGCGGCGGTGGTGTTGGTGCTCGGTCTGGATGTGCTCGGACCTGAGTTTCGTCCTCTTCGGTGGGCTCGGCCTCCGGCGCAGGGGGTGGGCTGCCTTCTGCGAGGGTCTCGGGAAAGGCGAGGGGCGGGGCTTTTGCTTGGGCGGCCTCAACCTCGCGCAGCAGGGCCTCTAGTGCGTCTTCTCGTTCAGGATCGGGGAGGAGGTTGTCTGAGGCAGTCACAGCGGTGAGCTTGGTTTGGCTACGCCCGACCTGAACGCCCACAAAGAACGCCAACAAGGCAATGGCTAAGGTGGCTGTGCCCAAGGCTGCCAAGTGGCCCTTGGTGATCCAAATTTCTCTTCCGTTCTGAGTGTGCATGGGTTTAGCCGTCTATAAAATCATCATATTGGTTTTGAGGCATTTCGTCCCATGGTCTTGCTATTTGTATGGTCGCGTCCAAGATGAGGACAGAGGCCCAAGTGCTAATTGTATACGAGATTTGATCGAGCTGACTGCGTAAAAAAGCTGCCTCGTTGGCGACCATGACTACAGAGAGGATGGCGTGTTGGTGGTCTTCCAAGTGTCCAGTTTCAGCGACCGAAATGTTCTTGCGCGCTTTTAAACGCTCTCGAACCTGTGACACCGCCCGGCGCTTGTCTTTAAGGGAGCGAGACCCGGGAATCCGTAGGCTGAGGCGCAAGACCCCAATCCAGCAGGACTCGTCAGGTGCAAACAACCTTTTTAGTCCCGACTGACCTCTTCTTCGACGAAGGTCTCAAGAATGTCGCCAACCTTGATATCGTTGAATCCGTCGAGGTTCATGCCGCACTCATAGCCCTTCTCGACTTCGCGGACGTCGTCTTTGAAGCGCCGTAGACTGGCGAGCTTTCCGGTCCAAAGTATGACCCCGTCCCGAAGCAAGCGAACTTGATGGGCGCGTGCGATTGAGCCCTCTTGAACCCGAACACCTGCGACGGTACCGATCTTTGGAACCTGGAAGGCCTCTCGGATTTCTGCGGTACCCTTGACGATCTCCGCCATTTTTGGAGCGAGCAAGCCCTTCATGGCAGCCTCGACATCCTCGATGGCCTCATAAATGACGCTGTAGGTTCGGATTTGGATCGCATACTCATCGGCCAGGTGCCGTGCTTTGGAGTCAGGACGGACGTTGAATCCGATAATGACTGCACCATAGGTTTGGGCCAAGGTGACATCAGATTCAGTCACACCGCCAACAGCTGCGTGAAGGAACTTAACGTTGGCACCTTCGACATCGATCTGACTGAACGAGCCCTTGATGGCCTCGAGGGTACCGTTCACATCTGCCTTGATGATCAGATTGAGTTGGACCTTCTCGCCTTCGTTCGCCTGAGCCAGGAGATCTTCGAGGCTGACGGACTTGGGACCAGTGTGGGTCTTTTGGCGGATAAGTTCTAAACGGTGGTCGACGAGCGCACGGGCTGCGCGTTCATTTTCGACGACTGAAAAGTTATCGCCTGCGTTGGGTACATCCTGAATACCGATGATTTCGATGGGTGAGGATGGGCCGGCCTCTTTGATGCGCCCGCCGGTGTGATCGCTCATGGCGCGGACCCGACCCCAAACGGTGCCAAGGACCACGGTGTCGCCCTTGCGCAAGGTTCCGTTTTGAATCAGGAGTGTCGCAACTGGGCCGCGACCCTTCTCCATACGGGCTTCGAGGACAGTGCCCTCAGCGTGGCGGTCTGTACTCGCCTTGTATTCGGCCATTTCTGCCAAAAGTGCGATGTTCGCGAGCAAATCGCTGAGTCCGTCACCTTTGAGGGCTGAGACATTACACATAATGGTGTCGCCGCCGTACTCCTCAGGGACCAACTCGTATTCCATCAATGCCTGGCGAACCTTGCTTGGGTCTACCCCGGGACGGTCGCATTTGTTGACGGCCACTAAGATTTGGACGCCAGCGGCCTTTGAGTGGTTGATGGCCTCGATCGTCTGAGGCATGATACCGTCGTCTGCGGCAACGACAAGAATGACAATATCGGTGACCTGGGCACCCCGAGAACGCATCTCAGTGAAGGCCGCATGGCCAGGTGTGTCGATGAAGGTGATCAGTTGGCCTTCATGCTCGACCTGGTAGGCTGCGGTGTGCTGGGTGATGCCGCCAGCCTCACCTGCGGCCACATTGGCGCGACGAATGGTGTCGAGAAGCGTGGTTTTTCCGTGGTCAACGTGTCCCATGATGGTGACAACAGGGGGGCGACTGACGGCCGAATCATCTTCGACGTCCTCTTCAGATTGAATCATATGAGCAGATTCGTCGAAGGTGGTGTTGACAATTTCGTACTCAAACTCCTCAGCGAGCAGTTGGGCTGTGTCCAGGTCGAGCACATCGTTTGCGGTGGCCATTTGGCCCATGCCGATGAGCTTTTTGATCAGGACGCCGGTTTTCGTGCTCATGCCATGGGCAAGGGCAGCGACGGTGATCGTTCCGTCGACTTCTACGCGGCGTTTGATGGCCTTCGCCTGTGGGCTGGCCTTTTTGGGGCCAGAGTTCTTACGGCGACGGCGGCGGTGTGCGGCTGGGATGTCATCCATATACATCTCGACCCGGGTACGTCGTTTTGAAGAACGACGTGGCCTTCCACCACGGCTTGCCTCTTCTGCAGCTTTTTTTCGGGCCTCGGTGTCGGGTGCAGCAGTATTCTTATCATCGCTGCGCCAGCGTTTTTCACGTTCGACTGACCGTGCATCCTCTGCTGCCTTACGCGAGGCCTCAGGGTTGGATGGGTCGTATCCAGGAGGTGGTTTAACAACTGCGGAGCCGAGGCCTCTTAAGGCTGGATCAGTGTTTTCCTTGCGCGCCGAGCCCAGGCGAGGGAGTCGGCGTCCGGGAGTCCCGTCAGCGCGAGGCAATGCGCTCGCTAGGGTAGCGGCTTTGGTGGGGGCGGCTGGAGCCTTGGTTGGCTCCGCTTCCGTCTTGGCTGCTGGTTCTGCGATCTTGGGCGCGGCCGCGGCGGTGGTCACGGTCTTGGCTGCAGAGCCTTCAACAGTCTTGGTTTCGGCTTTGGCTTCGACCTTGGCTTTGGCTTTGGCTTCGACCTTGGTGTC
>DBIS01000336.1 GCA_002296975.1 Deltaproteobacteria bacterium UBA796
TTGCGTTTGCAGCTGTTCTAGGTCTTCTCCACGAATTACGATTTTTGGGTACCGCTTCATGGCAAGCATTTTGGCTGTGACCCCATCAATATTGAGGATGTCGGCCAAAGTCGGATGTTCCTCAGGCCCGCCGTTGCCATCGATAACCAAGGCGTACCGCCGTCGAACCTTGGGCAGCCGTATTTGGGGGGGCACATCCAGCGTGGGCGAATCAACCTGGGTCGGCTCTTGAGGCTTGGGTTGGTTTTGGTGAAGTCCGATCGCCTCTTGAAGCCCCTCGATGTGTCCATGGGCCATGGCGGCTCGGAGTTGAACGTCCAGGTCATCCGGGAGTGCCCCCCCACCTGAGGGTGCCTCAGCAGGCTCAGGCAGAGGCTGGCCGCAATACATGCACGCTTGTCGGTGTGCGGCATTTGGGCGTTGACACCCTGGGCATGGTCGGGTCATGTTCACACCGTACACCAATCACCGATTGGCCGAACGAGACCGCCGATAAAGTGCCCGATTGTGGCGGTTTCAACTGGGAAGTCACACTTCTGTTGCTTTACGCATATGCCATTTTGAGTCAAAGTAAAATGTCAGCCTTTTTTGGGTTGGTGTCAGGAAATTTATAACACTCAGTTGTCCTGCATTATGTCCCAATCACCCCTTCAAACCCTCGCCATCAAAGCGCCTGTGTATGGGGGTCGAATCCGGTTGGCACCCATCGGTTTTGTGGGCGCTATAGCGCTGGCAGTGGTAATTCCCTCCGCCGAGTCAGGGATTTGGTATTGGCTCGGAATGTTCAACCGTGTGCTCGCCTCCCTCAGCATTTGCAGCATGGCGCACAGTTTAGAGCACGCTGTTTATTGTCACTTTTATGGACGGAGAAGCGTTCTCCGCTTTGTGGTACAGCTGGCCCTCATCATGGCTGGCAGCCTCGTTGGACTGGCCGCAGTTTACCTGGTCGGCATACCGTTGCGGGGGATTGGAGATGGTGGCACGGCTTTGCTCGCGGTGGTCGTTGGGGCGGTGTGGTTGGGGGCTGCGGCATCGGGCTCGTTGCTGGTGCTAACCCTTGAACGCCTGATTCGTCCGCTAACCCGCGAGTTCGAAAGTCGGATGAATGCAGCTGTTTTGACCCTGGTCAGCATGACGGCCCTCACGGCCCATTGGGCATCCAGTTTTGGCTACAAAGCCTTCGCATTTTCCAGCAGTGGAAAACCCCTGAGCTACAGCCTCGATTTGGGCTTTGGTACGGTGTGGACGATCCAGCCCGCTCAGATTTATGCGTGGACTACATCCACCGAAATTATGGCTCAAAGTTACTTGTTATTTTTGGTGATGGTCGGGTCCCCGGCTGTGATGAGCGCCAGCAGCAAGCTCTCTCAAGCCTTGATGGCGAACCTTGCGCCACTGCAACAGGGCTTCGAGGCATTGGCGCGTGGCGAGCTCGATTTTAGTATCCCGAACGGTGGAATCGCCGATGTGGATCAGCTCAACCAGACCTTCAATAAAATGGTGAGCGCGCTCGCCATGGCCAAAAAAATAGAAGGTGCTTTTGGGTCGTATGTCAGCGAGGAGATTCTCGAACAAATTAAAAGCCAGCATGGTGAGGCTGACCTTGAGCCTTCCTTGCGCGTGGCCACGGTGTTCTTTGCTGATATTCGGGGCTTTACGTCGATGTCAGAACGCATCAACCCCAAGCAGTTGCTGGCGGTGCTCAATCGCTTTTATGAAGAGGTTGCGAAGGTGGTTCATGCACACCAAGGCTTTTTGGTCCAATACATCGGTGATGCTGTGGTGGTGGTTTTTAACGGGCCGATCGACCAGCCGAACCATGCGGATATGGCCGCATCTTGTGCGGTCGATGTACAGCGGGCGGTCACCGAGCTCAATACCCAAAATGTCTTCCCCGAGGCGGGTGAGTTGATGATCGGCATCGGCGTCGCGACGGGGCCGATGGTGGCAGGTAATCTCGGGGATTCAGCCCATCTATTGCAGTACACGGTGCTTGGTGACACGGTCAACCAGGCCGCTCGCATCACAGGGATGGCCCCACCGGGTGCGGTGTATGTGAATCAGCGCAACGCTGAGATGATCGACCCCATGCATGACCCACAAGCCCTCAAGGCCGTTTTGGTCAAAGGCCGCGCCCGCAAGGTTAAACCCCACCAGATTTGGCCCCGTTCAGAATGTACCGACGTCACAGAGGTCCGGAATATCTCAAAGGTTTCATGGCCCGAGGCCGCCGGCGAGGCCTAAGTACCATCAAACTCGGGCAGGGCCTTCAAGGCAAGGCCGGTCCAACTCACTTGAGCGCTGGCCACATATTCGGGTGTACCTTTGGCCACGATATTGCCGCCGTGATCGCCACCATCTGGTCCCATATCGATGATGTGGTCAGCATTTTTTATGACGTCCAGGTGATGCTCGATGACCACGATCATGTGGCCAGCATCCACCAGGCGATGAAGCACGCCGACGAGCTTTTCGACATCGTAAAAGTGCAAGCCCGTGGTTGGCTCGTCTAATAAAAAGCAGGTCTCGCGTTTTCGTCCGACCAACTCGGTTGCCAGCTTGAGCCGTTGGGCTTCGCCGCCGCTGAGGGTGTTCGCAGGTTGGCCCAAGCGCAGGTAACCGAGGCCAACATCTTCGAGTGGCTGCAAGCGTCTGACGATGGCGCGATGGTGTCCAAACAGGGAGAGGGCTTCGGTCACGCTCATCTGCAGCACATCGGCAATGGTGTGGCCACTCCATTGCACGGCCAATGTCGCCTCGGAAAAGCGTGCGCCCAGACAATGCTCGCACTCGACCCACACATCGGACAAAAAGTGCATCTCAATCAAAATGGCACCCCGCCCTGAACAGTGGCTGCACCAGCCGGTTTTTCCGTTGTAGGTAAACCGAGAAGCATCAAAGCCGAGAGATTGGGCCGATGTGGTCGATGCGAACAGTTTTCGGATGGGGTCGAGAACTTTGGTGTATGAGGCGGGTGTGCTCCGGGGTGACCGACCGATCGGGCGTTGGTCGATGGTGACGATGCGGGCAGGGCCGGCCTTTCGGGCTTTTCTTCGGGCCTCCAAGTGTGGGGCGAGCGTGTTCATCACATAGCTGGACTTTCCGCTGCCGCTGACGCCGCTGACCACGGTCAAACACCTGCGGGGGATGCGGCTGGTGAATCCATTCAAATTGTGTGCGTTCGCCAGCGGCACATCGATCCACAGTTTGGTCTCTCTGCGGGTTTTGGGCATGGGAATGACCCGTTTCCTCGTCAGGTACGCAGCGGTCAGGCTGCCGCTGGCTGCGATATCTTCAATGCGTCCACTCGCGATAATTTCACCGCCGAAAGTGCCAGCCCCAGGACCCATATCGATGACATAATCCGCGGTTCGTATCACATCGGGGTCGTGTTCAACCACCACCAAAGTGTTGCCCAGGTCTCTGAGTCCCTCGAGGGTGCCCAAGAGCTTCGCCGTGTCCCGTTGATGAAGCCCGATGGTCGGTTCATCCAGGACATAAATGGTGCCGGTCAAGCGTGCGCCGAGTTGTGTCGCGAGCCGAATACGCTGCGCCTCTCCGCCGCTGAGGGTGTCTGCGCTTCTGTCGAGGCTAAGGTAACCAAGGCCCACATCAGCCAAAAAGCCAATCTTGGCTTTCATGTCCTCAAGCGCTTGTTCGGCAATGACCATGTCGTGGTCGGAGAGTCGAATATTGTCGAAGAAACCTGCGGCCTCTTTGACGGTTAGCGCGGTGAGTTGGTGGATGCCCAAGCCGCCCAATTTGACCGCCAGCAACGCCGGCCGGAGGCGACCCCCATGACAGGCTGAGCAGATGGCGTCTTCACCGACCCAGTTGGCCCGGCCTTTCCACCCGTTTACAATCTGAATGATGCCCTTCCAAAGCCGCGATTCGACCACAGAGGTGACGGAGCGCCCCCACCGTTTGGTCCACCGGATGTCCAAGGGTTCGGCATGACCATAAAGCAGATCATTTTGCAGTTGGGCCGGTAAGGACTCGAAAGGGACGTCTTGGTTGAGCTTGTGCTGTTTATAGAGCTTGCCGAGCATCGCCCGCATGGGCTTAGAGCGAAACACCACCGAGCTGATGCGTTTGTCGAGGGCCTCTTTGAGCTTTCTGTGGGGCTTCTTGAGGATTTTTAGTGGGTCGAGTGCTGCGCGTTTCCCCAGGCCATCGCATCCGCTACAGGCGCCAACATGACTGTTGAATGAGAAATGCCTCGGGGTGAGGGGCTCTGCAATCGCTGGTCCGTGGGTGGGGCATTCGGCTGCGAGCGCCATGGTGAATACTGACCCACTTTGTGGCATGAACTCAGCTTTGTCTCCGCCCAGGCCGTATGCGAGGGCGATGGCGTCTGCCATTCGGCTGGTGTGGGTCGTGCCCGGGGAA
>DBIS01000337.1:0-2034 GCA_002296975.1 Deltaproteobacteria bacterium UBA796
CTCGACCTTGCCCGGCTGGCGATGGGCAGGATTTATTATGAGTTGGGCGACTATGGGCGCTCGCAAACGCAATACCGAGACATCGATCCAGAGTCAAATCAGTTTGCCGACCAACTGTATGAGCTGGTTTGGGTGTACCTCAAACAAGACCAATGGCTCGATGCGATCAACCAGATTGATATCTTTCTGATTGCCTATCCTGAGCATCGGTACACCGTTCAGTTGCAGTTGCTTTTGGGGCATCTGCATATGCGGAGAGAGGCATATGAGCGGGCGTTGATGAGCTATGAAAAGGTCGTCGAGGTGTATGGGCCCATTCAGGTGCATCTGGCGGCCATTAAAGGTAGCCCTACCCGGCCAGACGAGCTTTTCGATGCCCTTGTTGAGGTATCAGAGATTAAGGATGTTGACCCCGAAATCCCGGCCTTCGCGATCAGTCTTTTTGCGGACGATAAATTTGTGCGGCGGGCAGTGGACCTCCGACGAGAGCTTGAGCGCCAAGATGGAGACATTGAGGATGTGCGGCGCCTTATCGACCAAATTTCGCCGGTCCTTGAGGGCAAGAGTCAAGGAATTGGCACATTCAGGGCCGGTCGAAACCAGGTCAGCGGTGTTCGCCATGGGAGTATTCAGCTTCGTATTGATTTGGTCGACGCCGAGCTGACGCACCACGAGGAGGAGCCTCAGCCTGGTTCCGCTTCAAGGCTGTTGACCTACCGCCGAGATTTGGATTTATTGCTCGGCCAACTCACAGCACTTCAGGCCGAAGACAATGAGCGCTATGAGCGAAACGATGGTGTCCAAGATGCCAGCGAAGGTGCGGCTCAACGTGGGCTCATCGCGAAGGGTGTGGCTGAGATAAAGTCTGGGCTTAAAGTGATCCGTAATTCGGGTCGAGACTCCAGCGGGTTGTTCCAGCGAATCGATAAATATTGGGACCGTGCAGAGCGCGTCGAACGCCGTTCTCTGTCCGTGATGGGCAAGCTAGAGCGTGCTGAAGAGACTGAACTCCGACTAATGCGGGGTCAGTTTTCCGAGCAGATGGAGCTTGTTGTTGGTCTCGGCGTCGAGCATCGTGCGGTGTTTGGCGAGGCCGAGGTTTTGGCTGCGGATGTCACTCGAACGGGCATTGGTCATGTAGAGCGAGAGTTTCTGGATACTGTGATGGGAGCAGACCGCGGGATTGTCGACGTGTACTGGACGCGAAAGGCCACGGTCTCAACGGAAATTGAACGGTTGGGTGAGGAGCGGGGCTTGAGAAGCCGTGAATTGGATGAGCGATTCAGCACCATTCGTCAGCGTATGGGTCAACTCGAGGGGGGCGACTGATGCGGTGTGGCTCTCTCATGGCGGTTTTGGCTTTGTTGGCGACCAGCGACGCGTTTGCCAAGCAGAAGGCTGAGGCAACTCCAGCAGCTGTCGATCCAGATGTCGCAGCAGAGCAGGCTGAAGCCGAAGCCGCAGCGGTCGCAGAGAGTGCGTCGAAAGAGCGCCAGCTTCAGTTGGGTGCGTTCAAAGACACGGTCGAACGTTTCGTTGATCGCATGGAAGAGTTCAACGATGAGGCGAGGCAAATCATCGCCCGGCGGGAGGCAGAAGAGCGCCAAGCCTTGTCTGATGGTTACCGTGGACCCCTTGAGGCACTTCGTGCAGAAGAGGTGGCGCTTCGGGACACAGCCATCGGGCGCCTCGAGGATTTCTTGGTGCGCTATCCTGCATCAGGCCACACACCACACGCCATGTTTTTGCTCGGCGACCTTTATTATGAAGAAAGCGAAGAGGCGTTTTCGGAGGCATCCGACGCCTTCGAGGCAGCTTTTTCCGAGGATATGGACTTCAGTCAAGCTCCAGAGGCACCGCAACGTGACCATGGGCGAGCAGTGCGGCTCTTTCAAGGGATTGTCGATAAATATCCGGCATACACGAATGCCGATGGTGCGCTCTACATGCTTGGCTTTATCCAAAAGCGGGATGAGACCATGCAGGCCAACGATGATGCAGGTCGGGATGCGTACCTGGCCCTCGTTGATGGTT
>DBIS01000337.1:2356-3835 GCA_002296975.1 Deltaproteobacteria bacterium UBA796
CGTATCTGGCCCTCGTTGATGGTTACAGCGACTCAGAGTTTGCAGCTGCCGCTCATATGGCGCTTGGGGAGCACTTTTTCGACAACCATCGAATTGGCCTCGCCATCGACCATTACTCCAAGGTGGTCGAGCTCCATGCGCCTGATGGGCAGCACTATGAAAAGGGCCTCTATAAGCTCGCTTGGTCGCACTACAAGCTGTCCAGCTACGAC
Source organism: Deltaproteobacteria bacterium UBA796 (assembly GCA_002296975.1). GTDB lineage: Bacteria > Myxococcota_A > UBA796 > UBA796 > UBA796 > UBA796. The sequence goes on from DBIS01000337.1 coordinate 2,569, forward strand.
ACTTGCCTGGACCTGCTGGCCAAACTCCTGGATTGGTCCGAGGAGAATTTTCAGCGCTCAGGGAAGCGGTCCGCCATGGCGCCCGAGGCCATTGAGTACATGGCGATTTCCTTTTCGGATGTCTCAGACAATACGGGCGCATCTCCGTTATCGGTGGCGAGGGCGTTTTATAGCCGCACCGGCGAGCGCGCTCACGAGGGAAAAATTTACGAGCGTCTGGCCGATGTGTTGATGCAGCAGGCGCGGTATACAGATGCCATCGCTGTATATGAGGAGTTGATTACGCGGTGGCCGAACGAGCCAAAAAACCCCACCTTCTTGTGGACGGTGGCCAAGCTTTACCGTTCCTTAGATGTGCCAGATGTTGAGGCGGCGCAAAATACCATCACCCGGTTGAATGACGTGTTCAATCGAGACTCGGCATGGGCCAACGCAAACCGCAACAATCCCGATGCTCTGGCTGTTGCCGATGGGTACATCGAGGAATCTCTCGCCCAGGTCGCTATCGATCTCCATGAGGCTGCGGGCAAAACGGGCGACCTAAGCAAGTACGCCCGTGCATCAGAGCTTTATAGCCAGTACTTGAACAAGTTCCCCTTTGCTCAGGACTATTACGAGATTCAGTGGTACCTGGCAGACACCCTTCGAAAGAGCTCGCGCCTTAAAGAGGCGGAGGCCGAGTATATTCAACTGCTCAAAGGCAAAGACCACCCCTACCGAGATGGGGCTTTGTGGGACCTTTGGCAGGTCCGGCGGATGCTGGTGAAAAATATATACGGGGCCGTAGGGACTCGGCCGCCGACTGCAGTGGTGGAGGAGCGGGTTGATCTGAGTAATGGATCCGACCGTTCGGTCTACACCTTATCCGACGAACATCAGGCCTTAATCGCCTCTTCAGATATGCTTGTTGATGCAGAGTTTCAGGACGAAGAGTTAGCGGAAGCGCTCAATAAGTTTCGGTCGGCCATGGCTTATATTCCAGGCCAAATCCTGTACCACCACGGGCATCTCGAGGAAGCGCGTGTGCGTTTGCATACGGTGATTGAGCGGTGGCCAAACGAAGATAATGCTGCTTACGCTGCGAGTTTGATTGTGGACAGCTGGCAAGATGAGGGTGACCTCGCGAAGGTCCGAATGTGGGCTGGGAAGTTCTCCCGCATGAGGTTGGGGGCTTCCGAAGAGGCCATGGCCAAAAACCTGAATTTTGGGAATCTTGAGGAAGGCGCTGCGTTTAAGATGGCTGCTCAGTACATCGAGGACGGGGAGC
>DBIS01000155.1 GCA_002296975.1 Deltaproteobacteria bacterium UBA796
GTGAGAGCCGTGAGAGCCGTGAGAGCAGTGGGACACAGACATCACGCCAGCGTTATCGGGATTGGCTAAGATGGCATCCGCTTTGGCGCTGAGGTCAAATTGTGTGGTCGCATGGCAAGCCTGGCTCGCTTCGGCCTTTTGGAGGTATTTAAGCGGGTCTTTGCTGAGCGTTGGAATTTTGGGGGTCAGCTTCTTTTTGTCAGACATAGTGCCTCCCTAAGCGCTTGGCGTTGCATGGATTGAACTCGTCGGTGTAGCCCACATCATTCCCATACACCATTGGTGATGGTTAACTGGTAGTGGTCGCAATTAACCAAGGATGAGCCGAGCCTATAAACGTGGATGTAAAAGCTGCTGGAGTTGTCTTCGCAGTTGTTGTAGTCCGGTGTGTCGGTGCTTCTACAGCTGCGGGTGTCGGTGGGCGCAAGGTGGGTACCATCAGCATTGTCTTGGGCAAACCAATTGTACTCGCTGTAACCCTCGATGGATGGGCACTCCAAATCACCAGATCCAGAGCCGCCTCGGTGTACGACAAATCGGTAGTCAGAGACCCCTTCGGTCAGCTCAACATTGAAGTTGAAGTAATCGACGCCGGCTGAAAGGTCTGCCGCGAGACCATCGGATGCGGAGACCACAAACCAGTCGTCATCGTCGTCGTCGAGCACATTTCCTCGGATTTGGATGGGTAAGGACCCATCATCGCTGAGTGTCGCCCATTCATCCACCACATCACCGGGGTGGTCGCCATAGTCGCTGGCATCTTCATAGGTGTCGTAGGGGTTGCATGATTCGATGCTGTGTGCAGCGCCTGGCCCAGAGGCGTTGCCCGCCTCGTCTGTACAGGTGGCGACACAAGAAAAGATATCTCCACGCAGGATGCTGACCGAGGTCGAAAAACGCCCGATGTCGGAGCAGGTCGTGACAACATTGTCGGTACCAAGGCTTCCAAGGCAGTCGATTTCGACCAAGCATCTGGCCTCGCAATCGCCGGTCAAGCCTTGGCTGGTGCTGTTGGTGTGCTGTGCCAAATCGTCAAATTGATGTGGGTCTGGGTTGGTGCTGTCGTTGATCACAACCGAGTGGCTCGACGAGCCCCCTGCAACATCGCCATCGTGCGCAGTGGCTTCGCACTCCCAATGCTCGCCATGACTGGTAGCAGAGGCGGGGATAGTCGCGGTGGTGTAGCCGGAGGCTGAACCATCGCGGTACCACTGATAATCGTAGCTGATGGTGTCGAGGTCGTCATCGTGCGCGGCGACGGAGACAGAGCAATAGAGGTCGTCTTCGGGCTGGGGAAACCCAGGAGAGATTTCGAGTGTTGGGGCCCCGGGGGCGGTGTTTAAAATCGTAATGCTCCCAGAGCTTATCGGAACGCCAGTCTCGGTGAGCTCGGAGGGGGTCACGGTGACGCTGACGGCGTCATCTTTATCGAAATGGTCCACTCCATTGAGAACGAATGCAAGCTCTGACAGACCGGTGACGGGCACGCCGTTCACGCTCCATGCGTACAGGGCAGACACGGCATCGCCATCGGCATCGCTTAAGCTCACAGAGGCTGTGACGGTGTCGTTGGTGCGCACCAACGAGGGGCCGATGCTCAGATCATAGGCGACCGGAAGACTATTGCGCACCATGACGATATTGGAGCTGACCTCATCTCCGGCCACAACAGCATCGTGAACAGTGATGAAACATTGAATCGACTGGCCTCGGGTGAAGGCGGGTGAGCTTAGAGATGCACTGGTTTCACCTGGGCTTGGGACGCCCCCAACTTCCCAACGGTAGGTGTAGCTAAAGCTGGTGGTACCATCGGGGTCGGTTGCGGTGCCTGGGCTGCAGGTCAGGGTTGAACTGACGGTTGGCTCAAGCGGGTGGAGGGCGCTGCCATCGAGGCTGGGTGGTGCGTTGTCGATGACCACTGCGGCCGAGCTAAGGGGAACGCCGTCATCAAGGCCATCGTTGGGGGTGGCTTCGCATCGAATACTCTCCCCACCACTAATGCCACCTGTATGCGTGGTGCCGGTGCCCAAGACGATCCCGTCGCCGTTCAACCATTGGACACGGGTGTTGTCTGGGTCTCCATCGTCGTCAGAATAGCCGGACCACGCGCATGTGAAGGTAGCGGACCAATCTCCAGAGCTTGGCGAAATCGTGACGGCGTCGATGGATGGGGCGGTGTTGGCGATGGATATCTCGGTGGAGACGGGCGTGCCGGCCATCATTCCATCGTGGGGTACGACCGTACAGCGAACCACATCAGACCTTGAGAACCCGCCCGACAAGGTGGGGTCTGTGGACACGATGCTGCCATTGACCTCCCATGTGAGGGTTGACGCGTCGAGGTCGCCATCAACATCTGAAAAACCGTCCCAGCTGCAGGTCAGGGTGCTGGAAGCTGTGGCGGCGGCAGGAGAGATCGTGACGCCCACCAAGCTGGGCGCGGTGTTTCCAATCGTGACGGTTGTGGCCGCAGGGGAGCCGGTGCCAATGCCGTCGTTTGGGGTAACCACGCAGCTCACATCTTGACCGCCGTGAAACCCACCGCTCAGGGTGGTGCCTGTGCCCGCAGAGGCCCCATCAATGAACCACTCAACAGTAGAGAGGTCTGCGTCTGCGTCTGCGTCAACGAAGGTGGTCCAGCTGCACGACAGGGTATCCCCAAATACTGGTTCGGCTGGGTCGATGAAGGCTGCGCCGACCGAAGGTAGGCTGTTGCCTATCGAGAGCGCCGCGGATGTGACGGGAGTGCCGGCGTCGACACCGTCTGATGGGGTGACTGTACATTGTACGCTGTCGCCTCTTTGTGTCAATGAGGGTGAGAGCACGGATGCGTCAATGCCCACACTTGCGCCGTCGATGGTCCACGCGTAGCTAAAACTGGCCGCATCATCGTCGAGGTCAGACCAGCCCATCGGTGTGGCCGCGATGGCGTCAGCGGTCATGGCTGGGTTTGGGCTGAGTTGGACCTCAGTAATCGCAGGACCTGTGTTGCCGACGATGACGCTTTCTGACATCACTGGAACGCCGTCCATCCCGCCATCATTCGGCGTGACTTCGACCATGAACTCCTGGAAATGAGCGGTGAGGTCAGCGGATAAAACATCGCTGGTCGCGCCGGCGATAAGGGTGCCATCGACAAACCAGCGGTAGCTATAGCCCTCTAAATCCCCATCAGCATCGCTCCACCCAACCACGGTGATGGAGATGTCTTCTGTGGTGGAAGGGGCCGATGGAAAAAGGCTGACCGACAAGACTGCTGGAGGAGAGTTGGAGATGATGACCGGCTCTGCCACGATGGGCTCACCGGTGCTGAATATGTCGACCGGTGTGACTGTAACGGTGACTTCATCTCCCTTTTCGTGGACCGAAGAGCTCAAGATTGGTCCGTCTACATCAACGACAACCGCACCATTTAAAGTCCATGCATACGTATATTCCTCAGGGTCATCGTCGGCGTCGAGCCAGCCAGATGTGTACACTGTGAGGTCATCATCGGTAAAAGCAGGGTTGGGGCTTAGGGTAGCTGAGGCGAAGCTGGGGCTGGAGTTGCCAACCATCACCGTGGCGCTCGCGCTGTCGCCAACATTGCCATGACTGTCTTCGGGGGTCGCTGTGGCGGTCCAAAGTTGGCCCCGTTGTGTGAGGCCAGTGGGCACCACCATGGGGTCGTCGGGCGGTACATAAGGGACGCTGCTTTCGTCGTCGCCGACCTGGACTGACCACTCCCAAGTGTAGCCCACAGCATCGCCGTCTGGGTCGACGGCGGGAACGGAAATTACAGCGCTAAGGCTTGCGCCCTCGGCGGGCAATTCTGGGTCGATGGTGACCGAAGGTGCGCCGGGTGCGCCGTTGACGACCAACTCGACTTCGTCGAAACCAGTCTGTTCGTCATCATCAGTTGCTGACAGTGTGATGGTTTGCTCACCGCTTCCCAAAAACACGTCCGCGACGAAAAGCCCATCAGCGTCAATGCTGGCTGTGTGGCTGATCTCGCCAGTGAGGGATGACGATAGCGTGATGACCAACTCACTGGGCGTGGTCACATCATCGGTGATGGTGGCCTCAAACCGAACTGTGGCATCGGGAGAGAATAAATCACCGTCCATCGGGGTGGCGAGCCATACAACGGGTGGGTCGCTGAGCGTATCGACCGTGCCTTCTGACATCGGTTTGTCATTCCCAGAACACGCAGCGAGCCACAAGCATAAAGTTAGCAGCAATCTGTGGTGCATTCGCTTTCCCTCAATCTAAAACCATGGCTCCAAATATACCGTATTGGTGTGCGGTTGAGCAAGGCCGCTAAGGCTCAACTTGGGGTGGCCCAAAGGCCCTCACCACTGGCCGTGACTTCCGTGGCTTCCGTGACTTCCGTG
>DBIS01000175.1 GCA_002296975.1 Deltaproteobacteria bacterium UBA796
CTACATTTTCATTCGGAATCCCAGAGATTCTGGCACCCATGATCATCGATCGCCCCTGGAAAATTTACGCGATTTCGATCCCCTGGCCGCTTTCAACTTGGTCTTTGGTCGATGCACCTGGCTGGGCCGACGGCGACACCACCACCGCAGTGCTCTGGATGGCCGCGGGCGCATTTTCATCCTTTGTGCTGATCCCACTTTATGTCCGCAAAAATGGGGAGCGGTTTTGTAGCTATCTGTGCGGCTGCGGCGGGCTAGCCGAGACTGTGGGGGACTTCTGGCGCCACCTCGCCCCCCGAGGGCGGACCGCTAAAAATGCAGAGGTCTTTGGGCGCATCATCTTTTTGTTGGCCATCCCGGTCACAGCACTGGTCATCAACGATGCCTGGGGATTTTTCGCCCAAGACGCGCTGTACAGCACCAACGCTTTTGCCAGCCACTGGTACGGTTTGATGGTGGACTTCTGGCTCGCCTCAGTGATTGGTGTGGCCCTGTATCCCTACCTCGGGAACCGGGTTTGGTGCCGCTTCTTCTGCCCACTTCGCGCATATATGGAGGTGCTCTCGAAGAAGTTCAGCCGCATCGTTTTGCGCTCGACAGACCGGTGTATCGGCTGCGGAGAATGCACGCGCTACTGCCAAATGGGCATTCCAGTCCAGACCTTCGCTCAAAAGCAAATCGACATCGACAACAGCAACTCCGCATGTATTCAATGCGGAATATGCGTAGAGGTCTGCCCCATGGAGGTGCTTTCGGTTGGGGAGTCAGGCCAACCCGTCGGCCTCAAGCTCACCCCATTACAGGTCCCAAGAGCCCCCTGGAATTAGGTGACTGCGGCTTAGCCATGAGCCGGTAAGGAGCGCTTTTTTTTGCCAAAGTACACAAGTCTGGATAACCGTGCGGACTCTTAGCCATGGGTCAAATGAATGCAGCTTTACACCGACAGTTTGCTAAATGACCTCGCCGGGCAGCCCGATGGTCAAGAAAGCATGCTTCGGCAGATGGCCCGTGGCCCCGAACGCAATGTGCTGGAGCACTTAGGGCAGCTGTTTTCTCAGGTCGCAAGCCCTGTCCAAGACCGGTGGGCAGACTCCCTCCGCTCAACCGATAACCGCCGGTTTTTCCAGGGTTTTGGCGAGGCTGTGTCCGCAGCATTCTTAGCCAAATCTGGATGGTCCATCGTCGACCTCTGTGCGCCACGGCCGTGCTTACTCTTGAAACACCAAGACGGTAGAACCATGCATATGGTCACGCTTGCCTTCTTGAAGCACCCGCCACGCCTCGAGGACGAACGCGCACGAGAAACCCTCGCTCGTGTTGTCAACCGAGCGGATTCTGACCGGCGAATCACCATCTTGGTCCACAAGTGGAACCCCCACCCTTTCGACCCCGAGCCCGTCCGCAGATGTGTCGACGTGTGGCTCGCTGCGATAAAAAAGGGCGAATGGAAGGGGCGATATGCCACCTATGAAGATGACCATGTCAAAATCGAGTTTGCCCTCACAGATGAGCCGACCTTAGAAGGCCAGGGTTCCGTTGCCTTCCTTTTGGCACCGCCCAATGGCCTTCACGCCCTGGATGTGGTCGAGAGCCGCTTGGTGTACGAAATAGACAACTTGGTATCGATGGCCCCTGAAGGCACCAGTATTTTGGTCAGCATGGTCACCAACACGGCCTGGGGATTGCCCCCTGGTTTGGTGCGCAGCCTGTTTTATGGCCGCCCGATTTGGTCCATCGCCGACGGACACCCAGAGAACCGGAAATTCGCCTTCACCCGCGGCGATGACCCCGCTCTATTCCACGAGGACCGGTACCACCCAGTCAGTGGCGTCTTGGTCGTAGACCGGCCTCAGCAACGGGGGCCGTGTGGCCGAGCATACTTAAACCCTTGGTCCTCTGCGACATTGCGCGCATCGGATATCAACGCCCCGACCTTCTCAACTGTTCGGCCCGAGGCAGACAAGGGCTTACACGTGATGCGCTGGACCCCTTAAAAATCGCTTAATCTAGACTGTTGGCCCTGGCGGCAACCCACGCCCGCATAAAATTGCCACCACGGGCACCTTCCAGTTGCGCCACCGTCCAGCCCCGTCGCTCCAACTCAGCCCACAACGCACCCACCTTAGAAGCATCTTCAAGGCCGACTGGCTTTTTGATATAGCCGTCGAAATCAGTACCGAGTGCGACCACCCCGTATCCACCCACAGCCGCAAGATGCACCGCGTGATCCGCCACCCGAGAGACATCTGCCTTTCTGCCGTCGACGCCCCCAACAAAGCTCGCATGGAAATTGAGGCCAATCACACCGCCAGTCGCGGCAATACAGCGAATCTCCTCATCGGAGAGGTTTCTCACATGGGCCCGAAGCGTTTGAGCATTAGAATGACTCGCTATCACCGGGACATCACTGCTCTTGCAAATGGCCAAAGTCGTCGCGGTGCTCGCATGGGATACATCCAAAATGACACGTTTTTCTCGGGCCAGCTTGACCAGCGCATGCCCCTCTTCGGTCAACCCGCCCCCCTTATCGCTCGAGGCACCGGCGAAACGGTTTGAAAAGCTCCAAGTGATGCCCAGCAAACGCAAGCCTCGGTCGTAAAACTGCCCGAAGACTTCAGCCCAGTTGGGGTCGCCTCCCAAGCCGTGGGCCCCCTCCATGCTTAGTAAAATCGCAATCTTTCCATCGCCCACCGCTACACGGGCCTCTTGTGGCTCCCTGACAATCACCAGGTCGTCATCTCTTTCTACCTCTTGCTCTACCACCCCCAGCAGTGCAAAAGCACGCGCTTTGTGGTCGGACTTTCTGGGGGGCCACAACACCTGCACCACCACATTGGTGCCCGCAGCCCTGAGCTTGGCCTTTGAGGCCTCAAGACCAGCGTCGTCGTCGAAGTGCAAACCCTTGGTCAACATCTGGGTCGGGGTATCGAGGTGCAAATCCACCCTGAGTTCGGGGGACTGAGCGGCAGCGCTCGCCAGAATTAAGGCCATAATCATCTTGGTGTGGTCCGTGGCAGGAGAGACACTCTCACGGTAAGAAGACCACACAAAAGAGGCAACCCATGTTCACCCTGCTCCTCACCCTACTCGCAGCCCAAGCCGCCACCATTCGGGCGTCATCCACACACAACGGTGCAGATGGAAAACACACCGCAGCCCATGCGGCCGATGGTGGTTTTCAAAAAAGTTGGGCCGCACCCAGCAGTGACGGGGCTGAGTGGCTTGAGCTTGACCTTGGGCGGGCCACTCAAATCGACAACCTCGCCATTTGGCCTGGAAACCTGAGCAAAGGCAGCCGGAGTTTTCGGGAGTATTCACGCCCGCGGACCATCCAAGTATCGGTCGATGGTAAGCCCGTCGGCTCACCCGTGATTCTTGCAGATAAAATGCACCGGCGAATCATCAACGTCGGCGTTCGCGGCCGCAAGGTCCGGGTGAACATCCTTGACGCCCACCCAGGTATCGTCTTTGACGACAACCATATCGCTGAGATTTCCATCAACTTTCCGAGCGGCCCACTCGCTCGCTATGATGCGTGGCTGCAGTCTAGCGATGCCAAACGCCGACACAAGGCCTTTATCGAAAAGCTTGAGGCCGCCTATGCCAAGCAATCCAGCACGGAGTTTGGCGACAAAGAAGCCCTTAATTTTATGATGGATGCTGTCGCATTGGGGCCGCCTTACGCCGTCAGCCGCATACCCGCTTTGGTCAGCCTCGGTTTTCGGGCACAAGCCGCACCCTCGAGCGCCAAGGCCATGAAGGCGCTTCGGCTCCTCAAAGATGCCAACGCCATCACCGCATTTGAGATGGCTGCGCTTCGCTCAACCGGCGCACTTCAAAGCGAAGCTGTGCAGACGGCAGAGATCCTCCGGGCCCACCAGGACATGATCGGTAACCAACACGCCAACATCGCTTTTTGGGGTGAAACCGGCTGGAACCTCGGTGCTTTTCAGGGCTTTGATGAGCCAATGGATATTCAAATGGACCCAGATGGCAGCATGTATATCGCTGACATCGGCAACAATCGCATTCAACGCTTCTCCATCGAAGGAAAGGCCAATAAACAATGGGGACCTGGGGCTGATTTGAGCCAGTCATGGTTTGATAAGGGCCGCGCGTGGTACGCCTCTGGAGCCAAATCTGGCACTGAAATCGGCAGCTTCCAAAACCCCTTAGCGATCGCCCTTCTCCCCGAAAAAGAAGGTACTGGCTTTGCTGTCTTGGATAGTAAAAATCGAGTTCAAATCTTTGATATCGCAGGCCGACCCACCCGTTCGTGGGTGCTGTCAGCCACCAAGCAGGCGCGACCTGGTCTGGGCGGCGAGGGGTATTTGGTCTATCTGCCAAAGGCCAAGGCCTTGATGGCAGTGGTTCAAAATCAAGCGCGGGTTCACACCCTCGACGGCGAAGAAATCGGCGCTTTTTTAATCGAAGACGGAACCCCAAGAGCAGTATTGGCTGACCCCCGTGGCCATGTGTTTTTTGGCTATGTCGATCATGTTGTGCGCTACCACACCGAAGGCTATCGCTTCGCGACTGTCATCACCGCAGAGCAGATTGGGGCTGGCCATGAGGACATTGCCATGGCATTTGACTCCAGCAAGAAATTGTGGATATTGACCGACAACGGAAGGGTGACCAAATTCAAAAAACCTGGTGTGGTCGATTTTAGTGTCCGGGCGGTCAAGCACGGGCTCAAAGCGCCCCGAATTTCTGTCAAAGACGGCATGCTCTTCATTCTTGCAGATGACCATATCGAGCAGGTTGATGTCCTCCAGGCCGTGCTCGACGCCGCAGAAGCTACGGATGGTTAGCATTTTTTGGCTCATCATCTTGGCGTGCTCACAATCCCTTGAGCCACCTGTGGAGGCGCAAACACGCCCCGCGAAACAACAGGCACTTCCAGACCCAGTCGCTAGCGCCAAGCCCCACACCCTCAGCCCACCCCTGGGCCTTGATGACAGCGCAAAGAACACCATGCGCAGGCTCGAGCAACTGCTTCGCACCCATGGCACCGACCCCAACAATCCATGGGCAATCGGCCATACACTTTTGGCCTTGGGCCCCACCCTTCGGCTCAGTAATGACCAAGACGCCATCGATTGGCTGTTTTCAAACTATGCCGAGCGCTTTGTTTTGGACGACAGCTGGCTCCTCCGATTTCCGCCCTATCGGGAAGCCACCCCCATCGAGCCACATCCAGACCTGCTCCTGCGCGTCTTCACAGACATCGGCCTCTCACCCGATCGGATTGTTCATGTCCAGGGTCAGCCTCATGTGATTGGAGACCTGTTTAAGGGCAGCCTGGCCCAGCGGTCAGCATATACCCCTAAAGCCCTAAACGATTTACCCTGGAGCCTCGCAGCCTTCGCCAGTTGGTCAACACCCACCCTTACCTGGCGAGATGCTCAGGCCCAACAGCGGGACCTTGACGCCCTCACCGACCAAGCGAGCGACGGGCTAAACCGTGCCACCCTGTTCCTGGCCCAAGCAATGGCGGCCGGAAAGACCTTTTCTAAACAAAAACAGGGTATTTTCGCCTTTAGCTGTGGTGGCTCGCACCTTATCCAGGGCGTCATCCACGCCCAACTTCGGGGATTTGGAAGCCCAAAAAATAAGGGCGAACCCCAAGCGCAGCTCGCGCTCCTCGCCTTTCGTTTTCCCATCGAAATGGCTCAAATAGACGCCGGCATGGCCACCCATCCACAGTTTCAGGTCCCACTGCTCATTCAGCGCCTAAAACTCGCCGGCCACACCCTTGAAACTTTCGCTCGGGTAGCGGCATCCGGCCGCCCAGGTGCACCGAAGGCTGAAGCACTCACACCGTATCTACAGGCCGTCATTCACACAGTGGCACTGCTAAAAACAGCTGGGGTGTTCCAAAACCTAGAGCGCCTAAAGCAAGACAATAACCAGCTATTTTTAGACACCATTGGCGACTCTGCCCATGCGCTTCGGGGCATGAAAATCGCAGTTGGAGCGCAGCCGGTCTTTTATTGACCAGCGCCCTCTTTATCTGCACGAACGGAGAGGATCATCTCACTGACCGCTGCAAGCTGCCGCTCGGTCCAAATCCTAAAAAATGGAATATCGGCTCCGGGCCTTCCAGCAGTCAGCGCCAACGAGATTGCACGTGCCGCCTTTTGTGCCTCAGTTCGCCCTGCCACCTCCGTGATGACCGAGAGAACATCCATGGCCAAAACCCAGTTCTTTCTTGCAATACCGTCGAATGCAGCGTTGACCGCAGCCACCACCTCATCGGCCACACGCCGTCGTTTCTCGTCATCATCGAGCGCGAGCTTGCTGGTGAGTGCACCCATCACAGCATCGATCGCTGGCCCACTGATACTGTCGTCTAGGCTAAACACCACCCGATGGGTACCTTCGAGCAGGGCCTCGGGACGCTGTAAAGCACTTGAATCAAGCGATGCTGGCTGTTGTGCCAATGGGTCGAGCAACCGCGCAGAATTTTTAACGCCCTCTTCGACCGACGAGAGCATATGGCCCCAACCATGAGGCTCGCCCTTTCCACCTTCTGTGAAGGCCCGCTCGACAAGGTGTAGGGCCACATGAAATGGCACCTCGACCAAGTTGTGGTCGCGCCGTGCGTTCGCAATGACCTGACGCGCCTTGGAACGACCCACGTGGGCATGGTCTGAATCCTGAAAGCCTTGGCCTGCCCCTGCGACACCCGCACACACGCACGCACCATCTTTGCTGTAGGCCAACATGATAAACGGGAAATACCCATCGGCTTGAGGCAAACCAATAAGGCCGACTGGTGCCGGCACCTCTCGGGCCTCCTCTCCCATCGTCCATTGACCACTGGCCTTGGGGGCCGGGGCAATCTGATGACCGGTTGAGCGCAGCACGTGTAAAGCTCGAGATGCCGCCTTTCGGACCGGTTTAAGCTTGGCCGACGTGGCCTCTCGAAGCCGCCCATCCAGCCCCATTCGTCGGGCGGCCTCAATGGCGACCATCGCCTGGTTCTCGTCGATGGCGTCCACAGGAACGCTGCCATCGACCAACCACGCTGAAGCCGGGCTCGACTTGTCCCCAGCCTCAACGGAAGTAAGCAGCGACAAAACGGCTTCGAGTTGTGGCTTACTCATTTTTTGCTCGCCTGGGTGATCACTTGGTTGACTGTAATGGCCGCCATATTCACCACATCATCGACTGTGGCGCCCAGAGCCAACGCGTTGACTGGCCTCGGGAGCCCCACCAACACAGGGCCGACCGCTGACGCCCCGCCCAACTCGCGCAATAGCTTGTAGGCTATATTTCCAGATGAAAGATTCGGGAAAATCAGGACATTCGCATCGCCGGCGATTTGGCTGAATGGAAAAACCGTCTTGGCGCGCGCCGCATTGACCGCCGTGTCGGCCTGCATCTCACCATCAACAATAAGCTCAGGATGGGTGGCCCTGAGAATCGTGACGGCTTTGCTGACCTTGTCTACATCGGGATTACCACGGTCTTCGCCGAAGTCGGAATAAGACAACATCGCCACACGCGGAGTGTCGCCAAACTGACGGGCGACAGTGGCCGTGTTGAGCGCGATTTGTGCCAAGGTAGCCGGGTCTGGGTCGACGTTGACAGTGCAGTCACCAAAGTAAAAGCGGCGCCCCTCGAAGAGCATCAAATACACGCCACTGATGGTCGACGCCTCTTTGGCCGTACCCAGCACCTGTAAAGCTGGACGGATGGTGTCCGCATAGGGCGTAGCGAGTCCTCCGAGCAGACCGTCAGCATCACCTTCTCGCACCATCATCATGCCGAATGTGGTGCGACCCCGAATCGCTTGGCGCGCTGAGGCCAAAGTCATGCCCTTACGCTGCCGAGACGCCCACAGCGTCGTCGCGTAGCGTTCGAAAACCTCGTCTTCACTTTGCTCGACGATGTCGACACCGGTGAGGTCGACATTGATTTGCTTGGCCCGATTGAGGATTTGCCACTCCTGGCCAATCAGCACAGGCTGACAGATTCGCTCTGCCACCAACACTTGTGCAGCACGCAAAATCTTTGGATTGGCCCCTTCGGGAAACACAATCCGTGCATTTTGACCACGGGCACGGTTGATCAAGGGGCGAATGACCTCCTTTTTCCGTTCGAGCATGCCCTCTAGATGGGCATGATAGGCATCCATATCTTTGATGGGTTTCCGGGCGACGCCACTCTCGGCAGCGGCGGCTGCCACTGCTGGTGCCACCCACAACAACACCCGTGGGTCAAAGGGTTTGGGTATCAAGTAGTCTGGGCCGTATTCCAAAGACTCCAGGCCATAGGCAGTCAACACGCTGTCTGGAACATCGGTGCGGGCAAGCTCTGCCAAGGCATGAACCCCGGCGATTTTCATGGCCTCTGTGATCTTACGGGCGCGACAATCCAGGGCACCGCGGAAGATGAAGGGAAAGCCCAGGACATTGTTGACCTGGTTCGGATAATCAGAGCGTCCGGTCGCGATTATCGCATCGGGGGCCGCCGCCTTCGCCTCATCGGGCGTAATCTCAGGGTCTGGGTTGGCCATGGCGAAAATGATGGGCCTTGGGTTCATCCCCTTCACCATTTCACCCTTGAGACAACCGCCGACGGACAGTCCTAAAAAGACATCTTTGCCCACCAACACCTCGCCCAAATTCAGGCGTGGTCCAGGTTGAGCCCATTCTTTTTTAGCCTCGGTCAGGTTGTCACGTTCTGTGGCGATCAAACCCTTGGAGTCGCACATATAGATGTGCTCCTTTTTAACCCCGAGCAAAATCACAAGCCGAGCGGTGGCCACAGCTGCAGCACCGGCTCCAGAGAACACGATGGTGATGTCCTCGAGGCTCCGGTCTGTGATATCGACGGCGTTTATCAAGGCCGCCGCAGCGATCATCGCTGTCCCGTGCTGGTCATCGTGAAAGACTGGAATGTCGAGCATATCCTGGAGGCGACGCTCGATTTCAAAGCACTCAGGTGCACGAATATCCTCAAGATTTATCCCACCAAATGTCGGTGAAATGGCCCGGACGGCATCGATGAACTTGTCTACGTCTGTCTCGTCAACCTCGATATCGAAGACATCGATATCTGCGAATTTCTTAAACAGGTTTGCCTTGCCTTCCATGACAGGCTTCCCGGCAAGCGCACCAATATTGCCCAGTCCCAAGACTGCGGTACCGTTGGTGATGACCGCGACAAGGTTGCCTTTGGCTGTGTACTCATAAGCCAACTCGGGATCGTCCTGAATGTCTCGGCAAGGCTCCGCAACCCCAGGCGTATAGGCCAAAGACAAGTCCAACTGTGTCAACAGCGGCTTGGTGGCTGTGACCTCAATCTTCCCTTTCCGCCCTCGGCGGT
>DBIS01000372.1 GCA_002296975.1 Deltaproteobacteria bacterium UBA796
CCCGACAAAGATGTGTCTCAAAATACAGCCTTGGATGCTTTTCAGGCCATTTCTGGAAACCGAGGGTTTTGGAGCAGCTCGAGGGGCGACGTCATGCTTGGCCAAACACTTAATGACTCGGGGGCCTCACGCATTGAGCACACCGTTCGCCACGAAATCGGCCACGCTGTCCACACTCAACTGCGCAGCACAGTCGACTCTTGGCTGGATAACGAGATCGGATTTGTGATCTTGGGCCAGGGCAGGGATGGTTGCGAGGCCCTGGTCAACCAGCTTGGCGGCTTTCCTGGGCCGGTCGACAAGTCTCACGTACTCGACCTTTTGGACGGCTATCTAAATCGGGGCAGCTGGAGCGCCGACACCCCGATAGCCGCATTCGATCCCGACTGGCAAATGATGCCCCTCTCCGTCAAGGACGCCACGGTCAGCTCAAACCAAAACTGGTACCAGCAATACTCACAACACCCAAGAGGCGATGGCGGCCGGGTGTTTTTCAACCATTATTATGAGAACACAATGATGTTCAGTGCTGTGGCTGAGGCTGCAATCGACGCCACCGGAGTAGACTACTCAGCGATGTCACCCAATGAATTTTTCGCGAACTGCTACGCGGAATATTTCCATGACCCTGCTGGCTTTACCCACCCCAATCGATGGGGAGGGGGCCTGCCCAGTAGCGTAAAGGCTTTCTTCAAAAACGTCATCGTGGACCGGCAACCCTACGCCCCGCCAGAATCATCCGCCACCATCTCTCCCAATGTGTCGACCCGCCACGACACTGGAGCATAGTGTTTTCGAGCTTCGCCACCTGGATTGCGGCCACCGTTTTTGGGTGCAACTGTTGTGGTGTAGACATGCCAAAAGATACCCCTGAAGCCCTAAAAACACTCATCGCACAAAGTGGAGACTGCGGCCGTGATCTGCGAAGGGCCGCCCATGGAGACATCGGCCCCTATCGGCGTTTCGACCTGAAACCAGCGCCCGGCCCCATCGGCCCGCCTGGTTCAGCGGGCAATTCAAGCACCATCTATTTTGTGCTCGACCAAGATGTGATGGATCGAAGCACCAGCGACTGGGCACCCTTTTTGACAGCTGACAGCCCCGAGCGGGTCGCGCTGGCACTCAAACAGCCCCTCGACATATTGGCCGACCCATCGCGCGCCCCTAACGATACCGTCGCCGTACCCCAACTGCTAAAGAACGGAAGTTTGGAGTTTTATATTCAAGATGGCAACGGTGATCCGCCGAGTCTTGATTTATTCAAAGTCAATGCCAGTCCTCAGCCAAAGGGCGGAATCAAGATCACCAAAACCAGGCCCTAGGGGCCTTATTTAACCGGTGCTTCGGTCCTCCAATAAAGCGAGCAAAGCACCCGCTTGTTGCGCCCATGTTGGAAACAAGATCGCCCCCGAGGCCGCCGGCCCAGTATCGGCGACACCCGAACGGGTCAGCCAAGCTCGTAACTTCAGTGCCAAATTATCGGCGCTGATATCGGCCTGTATCGGCCACAGCGCGGCATTTTGGACACCATCCAGCGCCCCAGACGGTGTGCTCATCACTGACAGCCCATGGGCCAAGGCTTCGGTGAGCACCATGCCATAAGCCTCGTAACGCGCGGTATGGATCAACAAACCCGCAGATCTATAGGCCTCACCCATCTCAGGTCCGTTCAGTTCACCCAAAAAGTCCACGCGCCCATCCAAGCCAAACGCGGCGACACTTTGTTTGATTTCAAGGGCCACATCTGGCGCCCGCATGTCTGAGCCAACAACCTTGAGCGTCCATTCCAAGTCTTTGCATTGGGCGAGCGCCTCAATCAGCAAGATCTGATTTTTTCTGGCCGTCAAATGCCCCACGGTGAGCAAAGAACAAGCATCTTGTTGGCCAGCCATCGGCACAGCATCGGTACCCGGTACGATGACGGCCAGACCCAGCCGCCCCAAGCGCGCGCCCATAAGGCTGGCTGTTGGAATCGAAGTGGCCCACACCCCGTGCGCTGTTTGGATGGCCTTGACCTCCAGATCAGCAAGCTCGGAGGCCCCTTCAGCACCTTCTTTATCTAGAGGGCTGTGAACCACCACCCACACCCTACACCGGCCACAAAGTTGTCTTCGCGCGTCCGCATTAAGGCCGGTCCAACACAAGCCATCGGCGATCACGGTCGCCCCATCGGGGATTTGCCCCAGCACCGAGCGATGACCGGCCACAGCGCCCGGGAAAGGCCACTCACCATCAAGCACCACCACCACACACCCCTGTCCAAGCGCACTCAACTCTTGGACCATTCGCGCATTGTATAAAAAGCCGCCAGTCCGTTGCTGAGGCGGCCCAGGACTGAGCCAAAATAGAGCTTTCTTATCGCTTGCAGGGCTCATCGGGAAGGGCCAGCGCCCATGCCCACACCGTCAGCGCGAAACTGAGGCATTGCCGCGCCTTCAGCCCCAGCCAGGCTTCGGACCATCACCGAGAAGAATGCCTCGTGCTTAAGCGCCAATGCCTTTTTGCCCAGGCGCATCCCACCCCTGAACCCTCGGGTCTTAAATTCACCCAACAAGGCCTTATCGCGCGCAAACACATGCACTGGCACCGTAAAGTTTGTGCTCTTGCGATACAGCGGTGGTTGATGGTCGCCCATCACCACAATCAGATCGGGCGGATCGCTCATCTTTTCTATGTGGCCAACCACGGACTCAAAACTGTAGGAAATGGCCCGAAAATACGAAGCATAATTCGCATCACTCGCCCGCAAACGCCGTAAACGAACCGCGTCTGAGCGCTTGAAGCGCTTCATCTGAACCTTGATTTGCTCTGCCGAAAGCGCTGTTCTGGCTGAGCGCTGCTGCACCACCCTGCCCACGAGTTCACGGTAATCTTTGACCACCGGGGGCAGGTCATGCCAAGGGATATGACTGCTCCCAAGGTGGGCGAACACAAACTCTGGGGTATCCGAAAGCCCAGGCAACACCGCGTCTCTTAGGTGACCAAGCGCATACTGGTCGGGTACTTCCGCCCAGCCATAGGGCCGCCCGGTGTAGGCAATATCATCAAAAAACACGGTATCGCTGAACCCGAAATGGTTGACCAGATCCACCCCAGGTCGCGCCTTGTTGTTTTGTCGCATCAACACCGTGGCATAGCCATTGCGCTTGAAAAAGCTCACCAAGGTCCGCAATCGCCCAAACTCGTCTACCAAATGCCGATACACCGATTCAAACTTGATAAGACGGCCGCTGAGCAAAGAGGCATCGGCCAGCCAAGACCGCCCGCCCATCACCGGTGCTTCGCTTCTGCCGGTGACCACGCCCCACCCATGCTCGCTCAGACGGGCGGCCATCGTCTTGCGCAGCTGGAAATATTGTTCTTGGATTGGGTCGGCTAAAATACCTGCGCCATAGCTCTCGATAATGTAGATATGAACGCGAGGTTTGGCCTTTAGCACCGTAGAGCCGATATCTTCGTAAGCCGATGGGTCGACCCCTTTTTGAATGCCGGCCACCACATTTGCAGAACGGCCAATATTCGCGACCAGATTTCCCATCGTGTCACGGACTGCAACATCTGGTCGGCTCTGAGCGACAAACACACCCAGGCCCAACAGGGCAATCACCCACCCACGACGCCCACCGCTCCAACGGCGAGTCATGGCCAAACATCCGCCAAAGCACAGCACGCCCAGGCCGAAAAGCAGCGCCAATCCCAAGCCCACCGCCCCAAACATGAACAGGGCCTTCGCACCCATCAAATCGGTGCACAAGACGAGCAAATGACCCATCAAAAAGAAGACATCATACAATAACGGCTCTTGACTCATGGCCGTTAGACCCGCCGCATGGGTGATCTCATAAAAAAGGACCAACGCCCAACCAAGGCCAAAAACCCAGAGCCAAAATCGCTGAGACCGCCAAGAAGATACGCACACTAGCAGTGCCATCATGATTGGAATGTCCCGACTCAACACCCACGGCAAACCGTCATTAAACAACCGGGGCACGCTCAATATAGCCTCGAGAAATACCACGATGGCCAATACCAACAACACCTGAAGCAAGGCCCTCATTGGGTCTCCTGTGCGGGTATAAACCACACCAAAAGTGCCGGCATGGCACCCACCATCACACTCAAACCATAGGCGGAAGAGAGTGCGACTGCCGACTCAGTTGACCATCCTAAAACCGAAAAGACCACCGCGGCAGAAAGCTCACGAAGGCCCCAGCCCCCAATACTGAAAGGCAACACCAGCACCAACATGAGTAAAGGTACCGCTGTGAAAACACCAAAACCCAGCGGCAAGCCCAAGGCCATCGAAGCAGACCAGAATCCGACCAAAATAGACCCCATCAGGCTCAGGGATATCACGGCATGAAACACACGTTGTCTGAGGCTCGCCAGGGCCAATCGACCATCTGAAACCAAGGTTGCCAAACCTGTGATGGGCCACGACCAAAGTACACAAAACCCAAGAATGATCGCGGGTACCATCACCCAAGCCACACCGGGTGCGACGCCCCCATGAACAAGCGGCCAGACCGCCAGGCCCACCACAGTGACCGCAAGGTGGGCCCAATGGCCGATGACCCGCTCCACCACCGCTGCACGCAATGGCCTCGCCAAGCTCCCATGACCCACCCTATGCCGCCATACCCGCACCGCATCCCCCGCCATGCCGCCCGCCATCACGGTGTTTAAACCCATGCTCAGGGCGTACTCAGCCACCGCACGCCGCGGTGCCATCGAGAGGCCGAGGTCGGTCGACACACGCCGCCAGCGCATACCGCCGAAGACCATCTGAAAAGGCACCATGGCCACGGCGATAGCGAACCAATACAAATTGGCGCCAGCAAGGATGCCGAGCACAGCCTCCACATCGATACTGCGCCCGACTAAAAACAAGAGCACAGAAGAGACAATCGCCCCCCTCAATGCACCTTTAGCCCAAGGGCGCTTCGTAACTGGCCCACGCAACATCGGACTCCCTGAGGTTGATGCTCAGACCGCTCAAGCCATGTCCACCCAGCTTTCCGGCCTGAATCTCAGATGCAACTTGAGCCCAAATCCAAGCCGCCAAGAATTCCGTGGTGGTATTCGTGCCGGCAAAAACCTCGAGATCATCCAAGTTCTTATAGTTCAATTGGGCCAACACCCGGCTGAGCGCGGCGTGGGCCAAGCCAATATCGACCACCAAATTGTGGTCGTCGAGCACTGCCGAACGAAACTCGGCTTCGACCACATAGGTGGCCCCATGCAGGCCTTGGGCCGGCCCAAAGACCTCACCCGAAAAACTATGGGCAATCATCACCCGGTCACGAACCGTCAATCTGTACATGGCACACTCTCCTGATATCGAATGCGATGGCATAGCATCGACACCCCTGGGCTGGCCAATCGCGCCATGGTTTTTGGCATCTGATGGAAATCACTCTCGCCATCGATGAGGACTTCGAGCGCTGGGTGGGCTGCGAGAAGATCGAGCACCATCGCCATGCGCTGTTTGTGGTTCATGGTTTTGGGGGCATTGGGTGAGACGGTGCCGACCTGACTCGACCGCAAGGTCAAACGCTTGACATGAAAGTCCTCACCCAGTGGGAGGCTGACCGAGCGATTCCCAAACCAGCTCATCTCGATGATCCGACCTTCGTGGGCAGCGAGTTTGAGGGCGTGGCAAAGCCCTGCTTCTGACCCGCTGGCGTGGATGATCAGATCCCGTTGCTCACGCGCTGCTGCGACAGACACCATGGCCACGCCGAGCGCACCCGCGACCCCAGCACGTTCCTTATTGGTTTCGACCAGTTCCACTTCATGGCCCATGCCCGACAAGCGCCAGGCCACCAGCAACCCCACGACACCGCCGCCGATGACCGTGATTCGCTCGTCTGGCTGGGGGGCGGCATCCCAAATGGCGTTGATGGCCGTCTCGAGATTCGGAGCGAGCACCGCCAAACCAGGATCCAGGCCATCAGGCAAAGGGCTGAGCGCTTCAGCCTCCACCACAAAATGTGTTTGGTGGGGATGAAGACAAAAAACCAAGACGCCTGAGGCCTCTTCACGGCCGACGGCGCTATAACCATACTTCACCGCCCCCGAAAAACACCCTTCTTGATGGGGACATCGCATGGCCTGATGCTGATTTTTGGGCACGTCACCGTTGAAGACCAAGGCCTCGGTCCCTCTGGACACCCCGCTGAACAGCATGGTCACCCGCCGTTGGGTGGGACTGGGTGCAGCCAGCTGGAGGGCACGGACCTCTCCCACCCCGGCTGTGGCCACCCAAAAAGCATGCACATTGCTCACGTTTGGCGGGTATCGCAATCAAAGAGCCAATCGAGGCCCATCGGGTACACCGCCACCTCGGGCCTTGGGCTCGCCGAGAGTGTGTCGCCGAGCACTGTGGTGATGGACCGTCTACTGGTGCCCATCAAAACCGGGGTCATCGACAGGTGAAGGCGATCGAGCAGTCCAGCTGACAAAAATGCCGTAATCGTGTGGCCACCGCCCTCAACAAACAAGCGAGAAACCCCGTTAGCCTTGAGTCTTTTAAGCAGATTTATCAGGTCAAAAACCCCATCTTCTGTGGGAATGGTCCAACGCTGTACCCCCGGCGGAGGCGACGATTTTAGTGCAGTGTCTGAAACCACCCACAATGTCTCAGCCTCGGCCACATCCATCACAGCGCAATCTTGAGGCAATCGGCCGCGAGGGTCGAGTATCACCCGCAAAGGGTTGTCCCCTGCACAACGCCGAACCGTGAGTCTGCAATCATCTTGGCTGACCGTGTTCACGCCCACCAAGACCGCGTCACAAAG
This sequence comes from Deltaproteobacteria bacterium UBA796, assembly GCA_002296975.1. Classification (GTDB taxonomy): domain Bacteria; phylum Myxococcota_A; class UBA796; order UBA796; family UBA796; genus UBA796. The sequence continues at coordinate 6,801 of DBIS01000372.1, forward strand.
TGCCCTAAGGCGATGAGTGTGCTCTAAATCTTCCTCACCCGAAATCCAATGAGACTCGCCATCATCGCGGGCAATGCAGCCATCGAGGCTCTGCGCAAGGTGTCCGATCACGAGGGGCCTATCGATGGGCAGGGGCCCAATCAGCGGCTGAAACAGCGCCTGAATGGGTGCAGACAGGGGGCTAAGTCCCTGAGATATCGACGGTTTTTGGGCTGAACCTTGTTGGTGAGCACAGTCCAAAATACTCCGCCATTGCGCTTCTTTGCTCATGGGCTTCGGACTCGAATTAGGCGGGCTTATGGACACTCAGCCAAGCTATCCTTTTGATCGACTTTTGGCTTTGGCCACATTGAGCACACTTCTTTTGGCCACCGCCGCCGGTTTTGGCTTGAATAGATGGCTTGAGCTCACACCATGGGCACCCGTAATCGCCGCAAGCCCCGTCATGGTGATGATGCTCGCCTCTGAGCCAGCCCGGCGCCGTGAGCATGGTCAGACTTTTGGTGCAGCAAATGGCATCACCCTGTTTCGATCGGTGTGGGTAGGCGGCGTGGCATGCATGATGAGTGCGGCCCCTACAGACAATGCAGCATGGGTAGTGGTCGGCCTCGCAATGGTTGCATTGGCCCTCGACGGCCTCGATGGCCGTGTTGCACGGGCCACCGAAAGTACATCAATTTACGGGGCCCAGCTCGACATGGAGTTGGACGCTGCATTGATGATGGTCTTGAGCGGACTTTGTTGGGTTTGGGGGCGAGCAGGGCTGTGGGTTCTGGCTTGCGGACTGCTGCGCTATGCTTGGGTGGCTGCGAGCCTCGCATTCGAATGGATGCGCCAAGACCTGCCACCATCGTGGCGCCGGAAAGCTTGTTGTGTGTTGGGCACCGGGGGTTTGGTGGCAGCTGTGGCACCCTTAAAATACATCTCAGAAGCGTTCGCGATGATGGCCACGGGGATTTTGTGCTTTTCTTTCACCGTCGATTTTTTATGGCTACTGGCCGCTCGTCCAAGGTCTATTCGATGAGATTTTTATTTTTGGCGGTGGGGCTTGGAGCGCTGGGATGTACCGAGGCCCCCAAAATCAAAACCATACCCGCCCCAGTGGAATGTCTTCGCACTGGCCCAGATGTTGTCATCATTTCGATAGACACCACCCGCGCAGATCGCCT
>DBIS01000290.1:0-4768 GCA_002296975.1 Deltaproteobacteria bacterium UBA796
TAAAGAAGACCTTGTCTGCGAGCAGTTGACCATTGGTGATCATTCGCGAATACAGCCCCTTTTCGTGGGCATAAGACAAGGCCTCAGTGAGCAAGGGCGAGAGGGTGGGTTCGCCCCCTGTCAGGATGACGCCGTCGTAGTTCATGTCCGCCAAGCCATCGATGAGCGCGCGCATTTCGGACACCGATAAGTCCACGCCAGTTGGCGGATTGCTGCAGAATCGGCAGTGCTGATAACAGTTGCGGGTGAGCTGTAAATAGCCGAGGTTTGCCATTTAGCCCTCATCCTTAAGTTGCTTTCTGATGGCTTCGCGCCGCTTTTTTCGGGCTGCATTTTTGGCGGCGACCTGAGCGCCAATCACAGCGAGGGGGTCTGCAGTCGCCTTTTTGGGTCCGTCGAATCCTGGCAAACTGGGGCTGGCAGAAAGCGAGGCGCGGCCCGAAAGAACCCTGGCCGGTGGCGTGGGCCAACGGGCCTTGAGTTGGGCCATGGCGTCGGTGGCCCATTGGGTTTCACCGAGGGGCTTTGCTTGCCGTAAGCCCTGGTCGCGCACCATGTTTATCGGGATACCTTCGCACCGACTCGATGCAGGGCAATCCTCGCAACGAATGGATTTACCGCGGTATTTTTGCTCGACATGATAGCGGGCGATGGGGCGGATGGCTGGGCGTCCAGTCTCTTGATCAAAGAACGTTCCGTGGAGGTCGGCGGGGTCGGCCACCAGGCGGGTGTTGGGGGCCAGACAAGCTGGGAGTCCGCTCACTGCGATGGCCAAGCCAAGCTTTTCGAAGAATTGTGCTGGCGTACGCACATCGTTGTTGAGGGCGCCGGTGAGTTTCTCGTGACTGGGTTGGTGGATTTGTAAATGGCTGAGCAGCGCCTCGACCTTTGGACGGTTGGCCAGTAACCACGGTGCAGTAGAGCGATTGAGCTCTATTCGGATGTGCTGATTCATCCCCAGATTTGGTGTGAGCCAAGCGCTGAGCTGTGCAGCAGAATTGGCGATGAGCTCGATGGAGAAATCCCAGTTTTTGGGAATGGGTTCAGCGCTTTCGGTGCGGACGCACAGGCTCGCGCCATGCTTGATTCGTCCGATATCGAAATCGTCAAAATTATCGAGTGTCACCCCGAGTTGATGACAGCCGAAAGGCAGCGGGTAATCTGCAAAGCTGCCGGCCGGCCACCAAGTGGACCATGAGTTTTCATGTTGGGCGGTCACCACGTCGTCAACGGTGTTGCAGAAGGGCTCGATGAAGCAGTGCTTACACCGGTCGGGCTCTCGGCAGTCTAAGGTCTTGCCTTCGTCGAGATAGCGCCGGACTTGAAAGCGCCGACCATTGACTTCGTCCAGCATTTTGTGGGGGTCTTGAATAAGGTCTTCAAGCCCTTCGAGGTAGTTCACTGGAAAGCGGTTGGTCCAGATGTAAAAGCGTGGGTGGCGGTTGAGCTTGAACACCTTGTGTAGAATCGGCAGGTACTCCCGCACGTCGTAAAACATCTCCTCGCGGTTGGTGTAGGCGTTTGATTGAGGGATGACGTGGAGCAGGTCGAACTCAGTGACCCCAACCGAAATGGCCAACTCTACGATTTTGTCGAGCACGCCCACGTTTTGCTTGTTGATGACCACATCGACATTTGTGATCACCCGGGGGTCTCTGACACTCCGAATGAGGGCCTTCATTAACTTGTTGAAGCAGCCGGGGGTTTGGGTCAGATAGTCGTGGAGTTTGGGGGTGTTGCCGTGGAGTGAGTAGGTGATTTCACCCAGGCCCGCGCGGACACAGCGTTCGTAAAATGCTTTGTCTGCGTATTGGGTACCGTTGGTGACGGTTTGCACCCGGTCGTAGCCAATTTCTTTGGCGTATCGGATGAATTCCGGAAACAAAGGGTGCAGTGATGCCTCTCCGCCAGAGATGATGACCTTATCTGCTCCGAGGACTTCTATTCCGCGCAAAAGCTCAGCTTTAACCTCATCTTCTTTCAGGTACACATTTCGCGGCGTGTCCGCATCAAGGCAAAAGAGACATTTGCTATTGCAAGCCGTTACCGCTCGAACCCAATGTTTTTTCCGGTTTGCGATCTCCTCTCTGAGGAGCATCTTTTCGAGATCGATTTGAGGGGATGTCATGGCTTTGATGGTACCTCATTGGGTGAAGGTTCGGGCCAATTCATGCGGGCTTTCGGGGGAGCAGGCTCGGCGAACAGCTTGCGCTGTGGATGAGCAAAGGCCGCCTTAAGTGCCATGGATGTGGGGGTGGTCTGGACTTTGTCGATCCAGGCACAATCGATGCCTGCCTCTACGACGAAGGGGCCCTCGCTTTGGCTGGCGATTTCGGCTTTGGCTTGAGATGCCGTTGAAATGCGAGTGAAGCCCATGTGGGCGACTCCGGAGGCTTTGACAATTTTCTCGGCGATGGCCTGGTTGTTGGTGTCTTTCCAGGCCCACAAGGCATGAAGCCCACGAAGATGAAAGAGTTGGCTTGGGCTTGCGTCTGCGAGGCCGGTGATGTCGCCGCAGAGATAAACTTTGTCGAAGGATAGTCGCAAGCATTCTCGAATGAGGCTCATGGCCTCAGGGTGGTCCATCGGCCCAAGGATTTGTAGAGCGGTGGCGCCCTCTTGGGAAAGGCGGACCAGGCGCAGCTTGATGGCCCGTGTGGAATCATCGGCCGGAAAAGTGACTGCGAGGGCTTGGGGTGGAGGTATTTTCGCCCTGCCGGCCATTGGATCGCCGCCGATGTTCTCTTGAGCCGCCTGTGAAACCGCCGCAGACACGCGCGTGCTGGGCCAACGAGATGCCCTACCCGGGGGGGCGGTCACAGTTTCGCCGGATTGGGGCCGCGGTTTGGGCATAATGGGCGCAGGCGTGTCATTGTATTCAGATCGTGTTTCCGTCCAACCAAAAGCCTTGGTGTATGCCTTTGGTAGGCCCACACAAGCGCTTGGGGATTTTGGGCAGTGGCAGCGATTTCGGTCGAGGCTTTCTGGTGTCTCGATACCTTTGGGGCAAACCCAAATCGGAGCGGCGACATGATGGTCATTGAAGCCATCCAAGGCGCAGTGGGGAAGGCCTTCAACCGTGGCGACCACACCTTCGCGTGAAGCCAGCCGAAGTGCGGCGGCCAAGGCTGGCGCCATTAGGGCCAAGCGTGGTGCCAGGCTGAGATAGTCGCGGTCCGCGCTGCCCAGTCGATCGAGCATCTTAAAGTGGATTTCGCTTACCCCAGACCGGATGAGGAAGGCCACCGTCTCGTCTAAATAGGGGGCGGTGGGCCGGGTAAGGGTGACCGATGCCGATACGGCGATCTGGGCAGAACGAAGTGTTTCGAAGCTTTGGCGAAGGCGCCGGTGAGCCCCAGGGAGCCCGACCAGCCAATCGTGGGCATCGGGCCGGGCGGCGTGACATGGAATGCGGACGGCTTTCAGGCCACTATCCACCAACTGAGCCACATTTTGGGGCTTGTGGAGCGCGAGGCCGTCGGTGATAAGTGTTGCCCTCGTCCCAAATTCACGCAAAATTACTGGCATGTCAGGGCGCATGCTTGGCTCTCCGCCTCCCAAAAACATTGTCGCCTCGGCGGGGATCTGATCCGCTGCAGCGATGAGGGCGCTGACTGTTGGGGCTTCGCCGGCCTGGTCCCAGAGCCTGTCGAGACGCCCCGCATCTCTTAAGCCTTGGGCGACAACGAGAATGTGTGGACTGGCGTGCATCGATAAGCTGTATCGCGTCGACGGGTGCTGTGAAACGGATAAACCATGAGCATGAAAGCATCGCTCCAAGTGCCCTCAAAAATATCGCCAAACGGTCTCATCCGTTCTCTTGATTTAGCGGGCCTGAATCATGTGGGTGTGGTTTCGGTCTCCGTTTATGACAAAACCGCCAAAGCTGAGCTCCAGTCCAAAATCATTGCCCCAGGAGCACGCTCGATCCTGGTGTTTGCCAGTGGTGGGGCTGCATTGTGGCGGGCCATGCTGGCTGATTTACGTGAAAACCACACCCACCTGACCGACGAGGCACACCCGCTCGATGCTTTTGTGTATCGGGCGGTAGACTCGGCGAAGTTAGCGAATGATATCAAAGATGGCACCTGGTTTTACCCCGCGGGAGATGCAAAAGTACATGTGGATTTTCGAAGCCTCGCCGTGGCGGCGGGCCTTGGAACACCGAGTCGCTTGGGCCTTGTGATTCACCCGCGGTGGGGCCCTTGGATTGGGTTGCGCGCCGCCTGGTTTACCCCGCTTGATTTGGCCCCATCGAAGCCCGTTGAGCCCGTGTGCACGGGGTGTGCTGCCCCGTGTCTCGACGCATGCCCAGGTTCAGCATTTGTGGGTGGCCAATGGGATGTTCAGCGGTGTTCCGATTTTCATCAACGCTCAGCGCTGTGTGCCCAAAGTTGTGGCTCCCGCATGGCGTGTCCAGTGGGGGCTTCAGAGCGATATCCTGAGTTGGAACTGCTGTATCATTATGACCGAAAAACAGGCCGGAAAGCGCTGGCCAAAGCCTTGGGGATCGGTGCTGACCAAAAGCATCAGGGGGTCGGGCCCCTTTGGGGTGCTTGGGCTTCTGGCTCAGGGGCCAAAGACGCCAAGGCGGACTGAGCATTTGGTGTTTTTCAGTCGGTCTGTATATTGGTGGGCCTGAGGGCCGCACAATGTAAGGCTGGTTGCCCCGACAGCCGTCGCCCAAGAAATGCCGTCTGCGATTTGCTGTGCGGTGAGTGCAGCCTGTGGGGTGGGCCACTCCAAGTGGAGTTGAATTCTGGCTTGA
>DBIS01000290.1:5072-5436 GCA_002296975.1 Deltaproteobacteria bacterium UBA796
TGGAGTTGAATTCTGGCTTGACTGGGCACGAGTGAATTTGAGCGCACCAAACGGCGGGCGATGGCCAAACTGGGCTTGGCCTGTTGAGGCAAGTGCAGGCGGCAGCGCAAGGCGAGGTGGCTCAAGTGGCTCGCCCTGAGCTTGGCCATGTCTGTGGCGTTTAATGTGTCGGTCCACAACCATCGGGCCGGGGTTGTCGCGTGGCGGATGGCATCAAAGCTTGCTGAGGTCGGTCCGCCCCAGGCCTCCACAACAGTTTGGCCTTTTGCCTGAGCTGCCCACGGTGGGCTTACCGTGAGTGGCGCGTGCAAGCCTCGACCCAGGTGCTCGTCCCAGTATCCATGCCAAGCGCCGCCGCATCGTG
>DBIS01000139.1:0-22624 GCA_002296975.1 Deltaproteobacteria bacterium UBA796
GGGCGCGTCATGAACGGAACCCTCTCCCGAAACAAGGAGTACGGCTTGGCCCAAGACGAGAGCATCAAGAAGATCAAGGTGGTGCAACTCTCCACATTTGAAGGCTTGGAGCGCGTCCCGACCGAGAGTGCTTCAGTGGGCGATATTATCGCTGTCGCTGGCATCGCAGACCTTCAGATCGGCGACACCATCACCGACCTTAGCAGCCCCGCACCTTTGGAGCGCCCCTCGATCGACGAGCCGACAATCGGCATCACCTTTCACGCCAACAACGGTCCCTTCTCTGCCCTCGACGGCAAGAAGGTCACCGCCCGTGAAATCCGTGAACGCTTGGAGCACGAGGCGCTTCATAATGTGGCCATCCGCCTTGAAGATGGTGGGGCTCCAGATGCCGTCCGCGTCCTTGGGCGTGGTGAACTTCAAATGGCCATCCTCATCGAGCAAATGCGTCGGGAAGGCTTTGAGGTTTGCGTATCCAAGCCCCAGGTTCGGGTCGTCGAAAAAGACGGCAAGAAGACCGAGCCTTATGAGTTGGCTACCCTCGACTTCCCTGAGGCCGCCATGGGTGCTGTCTCAGAGAAAATGAACCAGCGCAAAGGCCGCATGCTCAACATGCGCCCCGGTGGTTCAGGTCGAACCGTGGTCGAGTTCCGCATCCCCACACGCGGGTTGATCGGCTTCCGGGGGGAGTATTTGAACGACACACGCGGCGAAGGCATCCTAAACACGATTTTTGACGGCTTCGACGAGTATGCAGGGCATATTGAGTACCGTAAACGCGGCTCCTTGGTGGCCGACCGCAAGGGTGTGTCCACGGCCTATGCCCTGTTCACGCTTCAGCAACGGGGAGCGATGTTTATTGGTGTCGCGGTCGATGTCTATGAAGGCATGATCATCGGCGCTGCATCGCGTGAGAACGATATGAATATCAACCCTTGCAAGCCCAAGCAGTTGAACAACATCCGCTCGGCCGGTGCCGACGAGAAGCTCATCTTGGCTCCACCACTTCAGTTGACCCTCGAGAAAGCCCTCGAGTACATCTCTGATGACGAGCTGGTCGAGGTCACGCCAAAATTCATCCGTTTGCGCAAACGGACCCTCGCATCAAATATGCGAAGCGTTCTTCGTGGAGACCGAAAGAAGAAAGACCGTCAGCCTCGAAGCTGAGTTTGCCCTTCTATCGCTGACCGCATTGGCCGCGCTGACGTAAAGCGTGGTCCAAAATCACCAAAGCCATCATCGCTTCGACGATGGGTACAGCCCGGGGGACGACGCACGGGTCGTGTCTCCCCCGCGGTTTGATGGTGGTCGCCTTTCCTGAGCAGTCAACGGTCGGCTGCTCGATAAAGATGGTCGCCACCGGCTTAAATGCGACCTTGAGGGTGATCGGCATTCCGTTTGAGATGCCACCTTGAATGCCCCCAGAATGGTTGGTGGCTGTGATGACCTCACCCGGCGAATCCCCAGGCAAAAACACATCGTTATGGGCGCTGCCCTTCATGGTGGTGCCCTCAAAGCCTGAGCCTATTTCGAACCCCTTGGCGGCAGGAAGAGACATCATCGCCTTGGCGAGGTCCGCTTCCAGTTTATCAAAGACCGGGTCACCCAAGCCAGTGGGCACTCCGATGGCAACAGCCTCGATCACCCCGCCGATGGTATCGCCCTGTTTGCGCACCCCCCGAACACAGGCCTCCATCTCGGCAGCTTTTTCGGCCAGTGGGCAGCGCATCGGGCTGGCGTCTACGCCCTCCAGGGTGACCTTGAGCGGGTCAACCTCGGCGACGATATCGCCAACGGAGCGCACCCAGGCCAAAATCTCGATCCCGAACTGCACCTTCAACACCTGAGCTGCGATCGCGCCAGCAGCCACTCGAGCGACAGTCTCTCGAGCGCTCGCCCGTCCACCGCCCGCCCAATTACGCAAACCGTATTTGGCCTCGGTGCTGTAGTCGGCATGAGAAGGGCGGTACTTGTCTTTAAAAGGTGCGTAGGCTGAGGGGTCCGCGTCTTTATTGCGCACCAGCAAACCGATGGCAGACCCCAGGGTTCGCCCCTCAAAGACTCCACTCAACACTTCCAGCTGGTCTGGCTCTTTTCGGGCAGACACCAAGGCCGACTGCCCTGGGCGCCGCCGATCGAGCTGGGCTTGAATCGCGCCCATGTCGAGAAGTATACCTGGTGGGCACCCCTCGATCACAGCACCGAGCCCACCGCCGTGGCTCTCTCCAAATGTTGTCACACGAAACAGTCGACCGAACCCGGATCCCATGGCGTCTCTCCAGGGTTCAGCCTATTACACTTTGGAAGGGCTGATTCAATTTTCAAAACAGTCGTACCCAATTGCGAACAGGAAGCGCCGAATGGTCTATGCCGACGTCTTGATCGTGACCCACACTGCGGGGGCGCTGCTCGACGACTGCTTGGCCGCAGTGCGCAACCAAACTTGCGCGCCGGTGCGGATTGTCGTCGTCGTGTCATCGGATGCCCCGGTGTCCAAAGCCCCAGACATCGAAATTTTGCGCACCGCCGGCCCTACAGATTTTGCACCTGCAGCAAACTTGGGCTTGGCCACCATGGGGGCGCGTCCAGTGGTTCTGCTCAACGATGACACAGTTGCAACCCCCACATTTATCGCGGAACTGTTGGCGGCCATGGACGGCCCTGGAATTTATCAGCCGCATATCAAGCTTGAAAACGGGCGCGTTGACAACACGGGTCACCTGCTATTTTGGGATGGCTTCAACGTGGCCCGAGACCGGGGTGAAGACCGTCCTGAATGTGGCACACCGTGTGGGGCCTTTTCTGGTGCAGCCGTGATGTTCAGCCCTGAAATTCTGAATACCGTGGGCGTCTTTGATGAGGAGTTTTGTGCTTACGGCGAGGACTTAGACCTCTCTTTACGGGCGGTGCGCCAGGGCTTTCCGATTCGATTCGTGGAGCGAGCGACCATCACCCACAAACTCGGTGCGACTTATGGTCGGGTGAGCAAACGAAAGATCTTTTTGGTGGAGCGCAACCGAACCTCAGCAGCGATTCGAAGCATGCCTCTGCGGGCCGTGGCCACGATGCCGCTGAGCTCGGCGCTTCGGCTCTCGGTCATGGGCATCGCCGCATTGACAGGGCGTGGCCTGGCTAGGGGGGCGGGGTTGTCTGGGGCAACCGCGGCTGTCTTGGGCATGGTGGCAGGGGTTAAATCTGCTCCAAAAGCATGGGCCAAGCGGTGCGAGGACCGCCCCAAATGGACGATGGATGGCCAAGCGATGTGGGACCATATTCAGCGCAGCCGTGTACCGCTAAACAAACTCGCTGGTGCGGCCATTATCGCGCCGTTCGGGCCCCCTGCCACTGACCAACAATCTCAGCGAGTTGATTAAGCACCTCGGCGCTTCCACCGGATAAGCTGGGGCGAAGCACCCCTGGAAGTGCCCCAATAACTGCAGCGAGACTGGGTATCGTCGGGGGGTGTCCCATGAGGACAAGCTGCTGGTGTATATCTCGATTTCGCCTAAATAATGCTGAGGCCGACCGGACATGGGAGTGCAACACGGGTGCTGTGGGCACATAAGCAACCCGACGCCCCATAGACCACCAGGCGTCCTCGGCGATGGGCTTGTCCGGGATGGGAAAAGCCCGAAGCGTTTCCGTTCGGTACAGGGTCGCAACGTGATCTGCTTGAGGCATCGGCTGGACTGTTTGCCCGGGCGGCGTCCATCGTCGCAGCCTGGCAGCGGTGACTGCATCGGCGTCTGGCCAAGGAATCTGGCGGGCGACAGCGGCATCCCAAAGGCCATCATCGAGGGCGTCAGCCAGTGTATGGAGACATCCCTCGCCCAAGACCAACGCATCATCCACACTAAAAAAAACGAATTCGGTGTCCACATGCTCCAGCGCCAGGGCCCGGGTAGCGCCGTGGCCCTTCCAGTCAACGGAGATCACCCTCGCACCATCCACTGTTTTTGGACCATCTCCATTTGAGAGCACCAAGACCTCCACATCCATATCTTGGGCCTTGAGCGCAGCCACACCGATGGGACTGGATCGGTTGCAAGGAATCACGGCCGTGATGCGCTCTGTTCTCCCTGCCCTGGCCCTGGGTGCTTCAAATAATTTCGCGAGACCAGCCAAGCTTGGATCCTCGAAGTCAATGGAGCGACATAAAGGCACCAACTCATCAAAACGAATGTTCCGATTGGCGCGACGCCCCCGGCCACAATCTGCGCCCACCCTCAAATCCACAGGCTCCCCGCTTCGGATTAACGCTGATAGGGCAGCGCGCTCGCGGTCTGTCCAGGTGACGATTTTCACGGCAAACAGCCTCCTCGATGATGCGGGCGGGCCCGTAGAGAAGTTTAGCATCTTGCAATGTCAAGAGTTATGTTAAGGTAAATCCTATGCTAACGCCCTAAAGCGGACGCTTTGCCGTCCGTTGAAGCAATGACACACATAAAGGACACCACCGATGGCAAGTTCATCGCGCCCCATCACCCCGCTCTTGGCCACCCAGGCAATGACCTTGGTGTTGGCTACCGGTGCATCCATCGCATGGACCGTGACTGAGCTTCGTGACTGGCACAGCCAGGTGGAGGTCCCTCAAGCGACCCTGCGCGATATCGAGTCCAACATCCAAGATGCCCTCATCGCACCTTTCAATTATTTAGGCACCGGCGACCCGAGGGCCCAAATCAGCGCAGCACGTTCTAGCGCCGAGGCACGGGCCAGCCTGAAGGTACTGGGCCACTTGGTCCCAAGCCTCCAACCAGAAGTCCAAGCCACCACATCGGCACTCAATGTCCTCGACGATGCCAGCGCCAGTTTGTGGGATGGCCATGCCGCAGTCTCGGATGCAGAGGCCCAAGCAACGGCCATCCGCCCCTCGATGGCACTGCTCGACGAAGCAAGCTCAGACCTTGAACAACAAATCAACGCACTCTCACGGCGGGTCAGCACCCGTGCCAGCGAGCACCAGATCACCCACCGCCTGGGTATTTTAGGCCTGTGGGGCAGCGCCATCGCCGTGTATTTGCTCACAGGTTTCACTGCTCGGCGACGCTACGTCCACAATGAGATCACCCGAAAGGTTGAGATCACACACGCCATCGATGGGGCAGTCCAGGCTTTGCAGGCCGCCCATGAAGGCACACCGGTGCCCACCATTCCCGACCACCCGCTCGTCCGCGGATTTCGAGACTCCATCGGAAAGGTCGCAGACAGGCTGACCGAGCTTCAGCAAACCAATAAACGCATCCGGCGACAGTTCACCTTCCGCCACGAGCTGGTCGATGCCCTCGACTTGGCAGAAAGCGAGAACGAGGTGGTCCGCACTGCTCACCGCGCAGCCCGGGTCGCATTCCCAGAAAAGATCTTTCAGTTGCTGGTCGCCGACACATCTGCTGGAACCCTGGTGCCCATCGATGAAGCCGCACCGGTGGCTTGCACAGTCAACTGCATCGAGAGTTGCCCTGCAGCCAGAAAAGGCGACGTCCTTAACCATCACCCTGACATGGGCCTCAGCAGATGCCCGCGAATTGTCGACGAGGCCACTATCGTGACCTGCTCACCGATTTCGGTCAACGGCAAAGCGGTCGGTGTGGTCCAGTTGATGGGAACCCTGCTCGATGAGGGACAAAAGGAGCTCCTAGAAGCCCTTTCTACCGCGGTCGGCGTGCGCACAGGCGTCGTGAGAAACCTCGCAGAGCGCGAGCTTGCTGCAGGCACCGACCCCCTTACCGGCCTTGCCAATCGACGCGCCATGGATGAACACCTCCGGCGTCTCGATGGCGCCGCAGTCCCTTACGCTGTCATCGTCGCTGACCTCGACCACTTTAAGTCCATCAACGACACCCATGGCCACGATGTGGGCGACCGCTGCCTTCAGCTTTTTGCTGAGATCCTCAAAGAAGCCTGCCGCGACACCGACATCGCATGCCGTCCGGGCGGAGAAGAGTTCAGCCTTATCCTTTCTGGGGCTGGCACCGATGCCGGCATGGCTGTAGCCTCTCGAATCCAAGCGATGCTTGCCCAAGAGACACGGCGCCAAGGGCCAATCTTTACGGCCTCTTTGGGCATCGCCACCCGCCCGATTCATGGCGACCGTTCAGAAGAGGTTCTCCGCTCAGCAGATGTGGCGCTTTACGACGCCAAGGACCAAGGCCGAAACCGATGCGTGGTCTCTGAGGTCCCCATGAATCTCGAGGTTGTGGGCTAGCCATGATGAAGGGTCTGGGCAGCCCAGTACTGCCCGCCCCCTTCCGTTTTGGCCCGCCCCATCGCCTTGTCTGCCCGCGAATATAGGCTCTCCGCGGACTCCTTACCATCCCAGGTCGCGATCCCTATCGAGATGGAGACGCTGAAAGTTTGTTCCTGGTGAGTGAACACCATTCTGGCCACCTTTCGGCCCAAGCGTTTAGCGGCTGAAGTGGCCTCTCTGCTCCCAGCCTCGGGCAACAGCGCCGCAAAATCATCCGCTCCAAGCCGTGCGACAAAGTCCCCTGTCCGCAGTTGTTGGACAATCGTAGACGCCACCATCCTCAGCACATCGTCACCTGAAGACCGATGAAAAGTCTCGTTGATGTACGCCATCCCATCGATGTTCACCCGCATACAACTGAGCATGCCCCCCCGGTAGCGGGCCTCCACCAAAGCCAAAGGCAAGGCACTCAAAAAAGCATTCCGGTCGGCCACCTGGGTGAGCGCGTCGTTCGACACTTTAACCTCTGAGATCCCCACTTCACCACCTTGGCTACGGATGTGGTGGTTGAGCTCTCGCACGCGAGCAACACCCCTATCCACACGCGCTCGGGCGATGGCTGAACCATCCTCCAGCCGCTGCATCACAGCCAGCACCGCGGCTTTTGAGTCCACAAATTGTGCCGGATCGTTCAGCCCTTCCAACAACACTTTCACCTGCAACAACTCGGCATCGACACTCGCCGAGGCCTCAAGGGCTTTTCCGAGGTTCGCCTCGAGGGCGTTGATCAACGTAAACACCGCCTCGTCGGCCTGGGTTTGCCGAAAACGGGCGGCTTGTGCTGACTTGTCGATGTCTTTGGCGTAGACCATTATCAAGCGGGCATCACCATTCCGAACCCGCAGAGGCACCGAGGCGTGGAGCTTGGCTATCGCCTTGGTCAGGTCCCGATCATGAATGCTCACCCTTTGCATGGCCGACACCAGCGCTCGGGCCGCGTCTGCGAAATCTGAAGAACCCGCGCCGGCTGCCGTGGAGCGCATCGCCTTGACCATTGTGGCCGTCTGGCGGCCAACACCCGTGGGGACAGGAAATTCCGACATCCGATCGATCAGTTCCCGCACGCGCTGTGCCTCTGCACGAGGCAGTTCCCCTTCGATATGGCCCAGCAAAGACAAAAAAGCATCACGGACCACAACAGCGTCGTCGTGACCACCCCGCCCACCTTTTTTTTTCCTAAACCAGCCCATCCTCTCGCCCTCGGGCCTTAGGATACGGATCAACATCCCGACAATCAAAGCCTGGGGACGATGAGCACACCGTGTTGACCCTTTTTCTTTTTTTAATCGCAGGCTGCAAGCCCACCGCCCCGCTCGCACCTCCCCATTGTTCAGATTCGGTCAACACCGTCATTCCCACCCAAGATGGCGCAGAGGTTGTCACCCATCGGCATCCGGCAAAGGGCCCTCCGGTCCTGTTGATTCATGGAATTTCATCCAATCACCAATTTTGGGATCTCACCGAAGAACACAGCCTGACTGCCATGCTCGCCGAAGCTGGCTTGGATGCCTGGGCACTCAACACCCGAGGGCATGGCTTGGCGAGCCATAAGCAATCCGGGGAGCGCCAACGCCACGGTTGGTCGATCGATGATTATGGACGCTACGATCTCGACGCCGCCATCGCTCATATTCAAAAAGAGACCGGATTTGAGGCGGTGGCATTGGTCGGCCACTCGATGGGGGGCATGGTGAGCGCCGCGTACATTGCCCACCATGGGGACGATGCCATTTCGGCCTTGGTCGTGGTGGCCTCTCCGATCGCATTCGATACCCAGGCTTTGTTGATGCGCTTGGGGCCATTGAGCATGAGTATCGCCAGGATATGGCCGAGTATTGGCGCTGAGGGCTTTGCGAAATTCTCGGCCAAACTCCCCAACTTCCTCCCAGCCCACGGCGAGGGAATCTTGTACAACCCGGCCAATATGGCGCCCCATATGCGACGTTTTATGCTGAGCCGGATCGTCAGCCAAGTCTCTAGAGAAGAGCTCGCACAGCTTTCAAAAACCCTCAAATCCAAACGGTTCACATCCAACGACGACACCATCGATTACGCCACCGCCCTCAACAAACTCACCACCCCGCTCCTGGCCATCAGCGGCAGCGCAGACAAAATCGCGCCCCCATCATCGGTCGAGCCCTGGCTTGAGCACAGCGCGAGCAACGACGAAACCTATATGGAGATGGGCGAGAGCACCGGTGCAGGGGCGGACTATGGGCATTTGGACTTGGTGCTCGGCGACGCAGCCCGCGAGGAGGTGCTCAACCCCATCGTCGATTGGCTCGCGCTCAGGCTCACACCTTAAGCCGCCCCTGAATCACAACTCCGTGGACTTCTCTAGGCGGCCTTTACACTTTTCTACCGGGTACTTCTCGGCGTTAATCTTCAATTTGTCGACCACGGCTTGGCCAAGGTCCACATCCAGTCGCGCAGACAAATTGAGCAAACAGATCATGACATCGGCCAACTCCATCCTGAGCCCTTCATCGCGCCCCTTCACCGGCGGCTGGGGTCCGTCATCGGCGGACCACAAAAACAGGGCCAAGAGTTCACCGGCTTCGGCGCTTAAGGCCATCGCGAGGTTTCGCGGACAGTGGTACTGGGTCCAATCGCGATCCTGATTGAAAGATGCGATGCGCTCGCTGAGCACATCGAGTGAGTGTGAATGTTTTGCCACAGTGCATCCTATTGTGGTTAAGGTATTCATCCCCTTATTGACGGAACCCACCGGGAGTCCAGCATGCTGACTGTTTTCTCTGTTGTTCTTGCATTTTCGATATCGACCGAGGCGATCGCAGCACCTTTGCGGCCCGTCACTTTTGTTGTCGATACCCGCCTCTCCGAAGGCCCGATTGAAAACTTCAACTTGCTGTTGGTCAACCCCAAAAAGCTTGCTGCATTTCTTCGGCCCTTGGATTCCGTAGACGGCCTCATCCCGAGAGCAACCGTCTCCGAAGACCAAATCGCCATCAACGATCGCATCTTTTTTGCCCTCGGTGCCGACGGAATACGCCCATCCAGCTTCCCCATCCTCGATCGGGTGGCCTCTACGCTGATCGCGCGTCCTGACATCGAGGAGATCTCGATCCAAGGCCATGCAGCACGCAACCCCAACGGCGACGTCAACCTGGCGCTCTCCGTGCAACGGGCCAAGGCAGTCGTGGATTATTTGGTCGAAAAAGGGGTTGATCGGGGCCGAATCGGCTCTATTGGCTTTGGGCAAACACGCCCCGACGCCAAGGACGTAGGCCGGGTAGAGTTCGTGATCGAGCGATGGAGCAAGCATCGTTTGGAGACGGCCGCACACGTCACGCCCGATGCAAGCCACGGCCCCGGCACGGGCAGCTTGCTCATCGAAAACGACCGCTCATACGAGGCCACTGTGGCCATCAACGGCACAGTCGTTGGCACGGTTGGACCCTACACGAATGCAGCAGTTCACGGCCTCAAAACTGGTCTTTATGACGTCCGATTCAGCCACAGCACTGGCTATAGCTACTTTCGCGCAGTCCGCACAAGTGAGGTAAACAGCCCCATCGTTCCCGGTGGTGCCCGCGCAGCATCGGTGCTCAAAAACCGTGGCTTACCCGCGTCTCAAGCGGTCGAGTAAAATAACTTGAGGGCGTTCACCACGGCCCTAATCTTAGGGTTCGCCGGATGCGAGTCTGATTGTGTGGGCGTGGGTTGTCTCGATGATTTCGGCGCAGCGTCCGCCTTGCTACACTTGGGAGCGACCCTGCCCGAATCAGGCGAGTTCCCTGGCTCAGAGGCGAGTGCCTCGGTGAGCGGCGACATCTTTTTGGGCGCACAATGGCATGTCGCTATTCGGCCAGGCGTGCTCATCGTTGGCACCAGCGCCGATAGCACCGTCCGCAGCTTCAAACCCTTGATCGGCGACGCCCTCACAGAACAACAAGCGGAGGGGCGGATCGTCGGCGAGCAAAGCGAGGATGGTTTTGGACACCGAGTTGTGGTGATCGATGGGCCGGACGGCGAGCGTGATCTGCTGATCTCAGACCCCAAAAAATCCCTGACGGCTGACACCAGCCACAACGGCGCAGTGTACAGATTTCAAGGTATCGGAGACGGCTGGACAACGCGCTTACAAGCAAAGGATGCGGTGATGCGCATGAGCGGCGAATCCCCAGGCGGCCGATTGGGATCTGCGCTCGTGGTGTGCCCAGATATTGACGGCGATGGCTTGAGTGAGTGGATGGCCTCAGCCACCCGAGACAACACCACAGCATCTATGGCAGGGCAAGTGGTCTTGGCTTTGAGCGCAGATATGGCGGTGCAATCTGACCAGCTCGGCATCGACGCCCTCGACACACGCTGGACCGGCCTTGATATCGGTGAAGCGGCAGGCAGCAGCCTCTCATGTCGCCACGATTTGAACGGCGATGGCACGCCCGATGTGCTGATCGGCGCCCCCTATGCAGACCGCCCAACAATCGAAGACGATGAAACCCCCCAAGACGCCGCCGGCAAGGTCTATCTCATATACGATTCTGGCCCCGGCACACCTGACACTTTGAGTGCTGCCGCCGACCTCACATTTGGGGTCGGAGATGCAAACAGCTGGTTTGGCTGGTCCATCGCCACCGGAGACATCGACGGCGACGGCCTTAACGATTTGGCCATTGGCGCTCCCGGCGCAGAGTCGACTGTGGGTGCCGTCCACATTTGGTCTGGCGCTCAGATTCAAGGCGGCGACATCGCGGCCCCCACCCACACCCTGCTGGGGGTCGAAAGCGGTGGGCGTTTTGGGTGGAGCACCCACATCGCAGACATCAACGGCGATGGTATTGGCGATCTCTTGATTGGCGCGCCCTATGTGAATCCAACCGGCACCGGGGCCACTTATGATGCCGGTCGAGTCTCCATTTACTTTGGAAGCGCTGTGGCCATCGAGGACTGGACTGAGACTCAACTCGCCACAGATGCGCCACTGATGTTCACCGAACCCAAGCAATATTTGCGCACCGGTCAGCGAATATTTTCAGGGGATTTTGATGGCGACGCGGCCATGGACTTGGTCTTCCTCCACCGAATCCAAGCTAACTAACCCACGCCCAAGCATCGGCGCGCAGGCCGGGATACGGATCGGCCCAACAGGAGAGACCATGCTCGATCACGCACTCAGTATCGCCCGGCAAGCAGCACTTGAGGCCGGCGCTGCCATCGCCGGGTTTTACCAAGACGAATACACCGTCCGCGACAAGGGCGAAGACAACCCAGTCACCGACGCCGACCTCGCGGCAGACAAGATTCTCGAGGCCAAAATTCGCGGTGCATTTCCAGACCACGGCTGGTTGAGTGAAGAGACGGTAGACACCCCTGAGCGCCTCGAAAAATCCCATGTTTGGATCATTGATCCTCTCGATGGCACCCGAGAGTTCACCCAGGGCATTCCCGAGTTTGTGGTGAGCGTCGGGCTGGTCATCGATGGCCGTGCCGTGTTGGGCGTGCTGTACAACCCCATCAAAAAACAGCTTTTTGCCGGCATCGTGGGCCAAGGGGCAACCCTGAATGGCGAACCCATCTCCGTCACAGCCCACCCTGAGTTGAAAGGCTCCAAAGTGGTGTGCTCGCGTACGGAAATGAAAAAGGGATGGTTTGACGACTATATGGACGTCCTCACCCCGGTACCGGTCGGCTCCGTCGCCTATAAATTTGGACTGGTCGCCGCCGGCGAGGCCGAATCAACCTTCACCCCGCGCCCAAGAAATGAATGGGACATCTGTGCTGGGGTCGCCATCGTTGAGGCTGCTGGAGGCCGGTGCTCTGACCGCACGGGTGCTCCCTATGTGTTCAACCGACCCGACCCACTTGTAAACGGAGTCGCCGTCTCAAACGGACATGTCCACGGGGCAATCTTGGAGATCATGAAGCGATGACTGACCTGGCTTGGTGCCAACGCTTATTACCGAAAGTGTCTCGGACCTTTGCCATCGGCATTCAGACCTTGCCGAGCCCCTTGTCCGAGTGGTTCACTGCCGGCTATTTACTGTGCCGAGTCGTCGACACAGTGGAAGACTCCTTAGGGATTGACTGGGTCACCCGGCGCCAACTGTTTAGCGCCTTCGACCAAGCCTTGATGACCGGCGACTGCGCTGAGTTTAAGGCAGGTGCAGTGGTTTTTGGCGGAGATTCAGAGGGCGAGCTTGCCCAGGGCTTGGACCGAATTCTCAACACGATGACCACATTTCCAGACTCAGTGGTCGGGGCGCTTCGGGCCCGTGTGCTCGAGATGAGCGGCGGCATGGCGATCTACAGCTTGCGGCACGCCCTGGGGGGCGGACGAGCCACCTTACGAGATCAAGCTGATTTGGAGCGGTATTGCTACTTTGTCGCAGGCACAGTCGGTCATTTGCTCACCGATTTTTTCATGATCTATTCCCCGCAAGCATCGGCGAATTCAGCCACGCTTCGGGCCCATGCTGAGGGGTTCGGCCTCATGCTTCAGCTGACCAATATCGTGAAAGATGTCACCGACGATGCCGAGCGTGGCTGGTGCTTCGTACCCGAGACTTTCTGTGTCGCGACCAACACGGCACCTCACTTGCTTACCGACCCAGCCCACGTCCACACCGCCATCTGTGCCATCGACGAGCTCAACCTCTTGGCGCGCCGCCACCTCGAAGATGGTGTGGCCTACATTTTGGCCCTCCCAAAAAGCCCCGTGGCGATGCGGCGTTTTTGCCTGCTGCCCATGCTCCTCGCAGCCAAAACCCTTGACCTCGCCCTCGGCAATCCAGCGGTGGTAGACGCAGCCAACCCAGTCAAAGTTTCTCGGGCGATTGTGGCCGAAACGCTCGCAGAGGTTGAAGCGTTGGTTGGGGATGATATGGCCATCGCCGCACTTACGGCCTTGCGGCCAGGACAAGCCAAATGAAGCTGCTCATTCCTGTATTACTGGCCGTTGTTCTTGACCTTATCGGCTTTGGGATCGTCATCCCCTTGCTCACTTTTTATGCCGAAGAATATGGTGCCGGCCCCGTCGCGGTCACCTTGTTGATGGCCGTATATTCTTTGGCTCAGTTTTTGATGGCCCCTGTTTGGGGTGCGCTCAGCGACCGATTTGGACGCAGACCGATCATGCTGTTTAGCATCGGGATGGCCACAATCTGCTTGGCTGGCTTTGCTTGGGCTGAAAGCTTGTGGCTGTTGTTTGTCTTTCGCGCATTGCACGGTGCCGCTGCCGCCAACATTTCGACCGCCCAAGCCTGTGTGGCCGACGCCACCACCCCAGAAAACCGCGCCAAAGGCATGGGTATGATCGGGGCTGCTTTCGGGCTCGGCTTTACCCTCGGGCCTTTTGTCGGCGGCGAGTTGTCCGTCTACGGCTTGGCTGCCCCCATTTGGGCTGCCGCAGCCTTATCGGCGATCAACTTTGTATTGGCCGTGGTGTGGCTCCGCGAGACCCGCAAGCCAGACACCGTTCGCCCCAAGCGCTCAATCCATCCTGCCGCCTTCATGCGGGTGGCCAAACACCCCGTGATTGGACTGTGCATTGTGCTCACCTTTGTGATGACGGTGGCCTTCGCCATTATGGAGAGCAGTTTCACCTTATTTGCCGAGCATGTCCGCGACTTGGATGCCCGCCTGGTTGGCCGTATGTTCGGCGTCGCTGGGCTCACCATGATCTTTGTTCAAGGTGGTATTATCGGCCGCTTGGTTAAACGTTTTGGAGAGGCCAAACTTATCCCTGCGGGAATCGCCATTTTATCCATGGGACTGATCGCGCTGCCTTTCGCTCCCCCCATCGCTGCGATGACCGGTGTATTTGTGGTGATCGCCATCGGCCAAGGCATCGCCAGCCCAAGCCTACACAGCTTGATCTCACGTGGCACCGCTGACCATGAGCAGGGCTTTGTGCTTGGCACCAACCAATCCATGAGCGCACTCGCTCGCGCAGTGGGCCCAACCATCGCGGGCTGGCTGTACATCGGTGGTGCTGCTTGGCCGTTTTATGTCAGCGGCGGTATTTTAGCGCTGAGCATTCCACTCGGTGTGGCTGCCGTTGCCCAGCGAGGGACAAAGCAAGCGCTTTGATGTAGACTGGCTCATCACCGGGGTGGTTAATGGGCGAACGAATTACATTGGTCACTGCTGTATTTTTGACCGCATGCACATCGGGGGACAAAGCCCATGACCTTCAAGACTCCGGCTTAGGCCTCTCAAATAGCCCCACCGCTCAAATCATAGCCCCCATCGCAGCTGAGACCATTCGAGACGGCACGCTCTTTATCGCACGTGGCTTGGTGAGTGATGCCGACCAAAATCCAGAAACCTTGACCGTTCATTGGTTTGTGGGTGACGAGGGGCTGCCGCGACCCTGCCCTCAGGGGACACTCCCTGATCCTGATGGGCTCACCCAATGCGATGTCGCCTTCTCATTTGACAAGCCTTCTATTCGTTTGTTGGTCACAGATGCCAACGGCAACACCGCAGAAGATACTGTGACGATAAACCTTGTGGCTGCTGAAGCACCCGAGGTGGCGATTACCGCACCCACAGGCGAGCAACTCTATCGCACCACTGACCTCATCAGCTTTGAGGGCACAGCGACCGACAACGAGGATGCCTCAGGCGCACTGGGTGTGTGGTGGGATTCCGATATCCAGGGCTTACTGGACTTGAGCCAAACGATCAACGACGCCGGTGCTGTGAGCGGAACTGGGTTTTTGGAGCCTGGAGCCCACGTTGTGCGCTTGTGGGCCGAGGACACCTCAGGGCGGCAAAGCAGCGCTTCAGTGCTTGTGCAGGTCTTTCCCCCAGCAGCACCCCCTGTCGTCGCCATGGTCAGTCCGCTTGATGGGACCACCTTGAATGTGGGTGACCTGGTGCTGTTTCAAGCCAATGTTGTCGATGAGTTCGACCGGCCAGAGGACATCGATATCTCGTGGTCGTCCACCATCGATGGCGAACTGGCCTCGACCATTGCCACCAGCGATGGAGACACCCAGTTTTCCACCAGTGGGTTGAGTCAGGGGGAGCACGCCGTGACCGTGGTGGCCACAGATTCAGATGGCCTAACTGCGATGGACACGGTGCTCCTTTCTGTAATGGATCCTGGAGCTGCCGATGGTGAGCCTGATTCTGTAGATTGATATTGTTTCGGGCTCAAAGGCTTCCAATATACCGATGTGACACGCCTTGCTGCATCGGCGATAGTTGGTCGGAGTGAACGCAGTCATCTGAAAAGCAACTCGCGAACGGAAACATCAGGTTGTCTGAAAGCTCGAGGTAGCAAGCGGTTTCAGAGGTGCAGTCATCGGTGTCGGAGAGGGCATCCCAGGTGGCCCAAGACGACTCAACCGGGTGGTAAAGCCCCATATAATGGCCGGCCTCGTGGGCGAGGGTCTCCCCCATCACGGTGATTTCACCATCTGAAAACACCCCATCGCTGCCCGCAGCATTCAGCCAACCCACGACCATTGCCGAGCGGGTGTTGGCCAATATCGACCCTGGAATTCCGCCGGCCACACCCAAAATATCTGGAGAGATCGAGCCGCCAACCGTAACGGTTTCGCCGAAAATAATGGTGAGCTCATCCTCTGCCGAAGCCAGCGACGTACTGTAGATCTCGGCAGAGCCGGCCCCAGGAGCGGCGACATCTCGCAATAAATCGCTGGTATCAAATCGGACATCAGGGGCCAAGCCCATCAACGCCCAAATCCGAGCCCATTCGACGATAGCACCATCGAGTGCAGCGACCACATGCTCGATCTCGTCTACACCCTCTGCAAACACAAGGCGCACCTTAACTGTACCCGTCTCAAAGCTTGGGTCGGCCTTGGTTTGGACCTGGTAATCGACAATCGCGACCTCAGTGGTTGCCAGCGCGCGCACCACAACGGTCCATGCCCCAGGGACCAACGGCCCATCCTCTGGGCGAATCGGCCAGTTGAGCACCACCTCATTATCTGCAGATGAAAGCGCCTGGGTGTAGTTGTACAGGGTGCCCATCCACTCACCCACCCGCAGGACTGCAGCCCCGGACGGGTCGAGAATCTCCTCGATAAAAATATTGGTGGAGCCGGTGGCCGTCACCATAAACCCAGTGGTATCCGGGCCCACGGTGATATTTATCAACCCTCGGCCCAAAGGGTCGGTCATCACAGAGCCAGGTATCGTGGGCGCCAACACTGGGTCTGGCAGTGGCTCAGGCGGCGGTCCGGTATCGACCACACCAGAGTCTTCGTCTGAGGGGTGGTCGCCAAAACCGGTATCGAATGGTGCTGCCGTATCCAAAGGCCAGGCGCTATCGGTACCGGTATCGGCTGCAGTGTCCTGAGCAGTCATTCCAGAATCTGGACCCGGCGCGGCACTGTCGTCGGGGTTGGGGACGGGGGTCTCAGCGCCACCGTCCGCGGCACCACCGGCGCTGGGCTCAGCTTTTGGGTCTGCCGAAGAACACGCCACCATCAGGGCCAAAACAAGACAAAGCCTCATGGTTTTTTCTCAAAAAGGGCCGCCACTTGGCGATGATTGCTGAGTGCCAGTCTTCGTTGCGCTTGCGCCCGGTACGGCCCTTCTTTGGCCACCTTGGCCAGCCGCAGCGCTAAATCTGGAGACATGCCATCGAGGTTTCTCATCACCAAAACCGCCAAGCCGAGGGAATCAAGATCGGTCAACCAATCACTCATCAAGCCCATACTCGAAGGGCCGTGCAACTGCACTAAACACTGTGCAGCACGCATGGCTGCCCATGGTGGCTGTGTTTTTTTAACCACGAGACGAAAATCACTGGCGATAAAGCCCATTTGATCGAGCTGAGCACAACTGGGCTCTTGGTCTCGTTGCTTCAACAGATCAAACAAAGACTCAGACCGATCCGCTGCCTTTAAGGGCGTGGCCCATATGAGCCCGACAAAGAGAAATCTGCTGATGCACTTCATGGTCTACAGCGGGCTCAAGAGAAGGTAGGCATCGTGATCAAAATCATCGACAACCGTACCCGGTGGAGAGCTGTTTTGATTGCCGATCACCAAGTCGGCCTTGCCGTCACCGTTGATATCGCCGGGCATCGACACCCTGTAGCCAGTATGATCATAGACCTCTGGGCCAACAAAAGCATAACTTGCGATGTCCATATAATAGGTGCCCGGTGCGGGTAACTCCGCCCCTAAAAACAGATAGGTCTTGCCCGCATTCGAGCCATTGTCATCGTTTTGTGGCGCGCCGATCAAGAAGTCACTTTGACCATCTCCATCGACATCTGTACCGCCGGCCACAGACCGTGCTGCGTGCTCTACGCCGCCTTCGCCATAAAAGGTGTAGTCCGCAAAACCTGCAAGGTCGTTCTTGTCTGTGACGGCATCATAGCCAGCCATGGTTGAACCCAAAACCAAATATGCGGCGCCCGACTCGCCCATCGGAATGGCTGGGTCATCGGCGAGGGGATTTCCGACCATAAAGTCGTCGAGGCCGTCGCCGTCGACATCGCCGACACCGGTCACGATGCCCTTGGTGACGTCACCACAAAACATCGGTGAAGTGGGCCGGAGATCGACCTCTCCGCCCGCTGAGAACAAGTCTGAGTAAACCACCATCAAGCCGGTGCCGCTACCGCAATAAGGACCACGATCTGTAAACAAGATGTCGCTTAAGCCATCACCGTTGATATCTCCGACCACGCGAACATTGGCAGCATAAAAATAGTAGCCACCATCATCTAAAATCGCTCCAGCCTCGTACAGAAAATAATCCTGAGGCGCTCCAAGGTCTGCACCAAAAAAGATGAAGGTGTTGACCCAGCCGCCAATGACCAAATCATTAATGCCATCGCCATCAAAGTCGCCGGTGCCGTCTACGGTGTAGCCACCATTCTGATTGGCCGTGAGGCCGGTGAAGGTGTAATCCGCATCTTCAACATCGATCAGCCTGTCAACCCCAAGGCTCGCAGCGAGGAATAGATAGACCTTGCCGCCATCGGATGCGCCATCATCGTTGTAGGCATTTCCGATCAAAATATCGTCCAACCCATCGCCGTCCACATCA
This sequence comes from Deltaproteobacteria bacterium UBA796, assembly GCA_002296975.1. Taxonomy (GTDB): domain Bacteria; phylum Myxococcota_A; class UBA796; order UBA796; family UBA796; genus UBA796. The sequence goes on from DBIS01000139.1 coordinate 18,254, forward strand.
CCTGCGGTTGAGATGGAGGCACTTGAAAGCCCACCTTCGGCATAAAACTGATAATCAGCCATCTTGGCGTCGATCAACGAGCGGTCGGCAAAACTCGAGCCGAAAATCAAGCCCACAAAGTTTTGCGTGCTTTCGTCGCTGCCAACCCGCAGCCCGGTACCCCGAAGCAACAAGTCCACCTGCCCATCACCGTCGACATCGCCCGCGGAATTATGAAGTTGGTCGACCCCTGCGCGGTCAAAGTTATCGAAAATATAGTCGACATATTCAAGCGGTGTTTGGTCATCCCAAGCCGATGTGCGCATGGTGAAACCCTTGGACAAGATGTTGCCATTGTCGGTGCCATCAAAGGCCATGACGGTACAGTTGACATCGTCTCCCACAATCGTTGTCGCCTCGAGGGTTTCTCCGGTGCCAGCATCGGTCCCGTTGATGGTCCAGCTGGTAATGCTCTGGTCCGCGTCACCGTCGATGTCGCCATAGCCGCCGTGCACGCAAGTGACGGTGTCGCCTGGGGTAGCCAAAGCCGGCCACACATCCACAGACTCAATCGACGGAATCGCGTTGGGCACGACCGTTGTGTACACCCACGGCACACCATATCGATAGCCATCATGCACATACACACGAAGCTCAACCTCTTGGTCCCGGTCGAAATACACCAAGCCATCGAGAGCATCACCGGTCTCATCGGTGAGCACCCCGTCGACATACCACTCATAGCTCAAGGTGGTCGGGTCACCGTCGGGGTCGGAGACATAGGTGGTATAAATATAGATCGTGTCGTTTGTTCGCCCACCACCCGAATACAAGGGCGACCCTTCAGATGTCCGCCAATACACGGTCGCAGACACTGTCGGCAACTGGTTTTCGCTCACAATCTCGGTCGCTGACATCGATATACCCGCATCTTCGCCATCATGCGGGGTGACCGTGCAGCTGACTTCATCGCCAACACCAAAGGCTGTGGGCGGCAAACTGCCGTCGGGTGTGGACACAACAACGTCGTTGACAGTCCAGACAATCGTGGTGAGGTCCGCATCTCCGTCATCATCTGTGTAGTCCACGTATGGGCAGTTCAATGTGTCGGTGTTGACCGGTGGTGCTGGGGAAATCTCCATGCTCGCGATGGTGGGCAGGGTGTTGAGCACCGATACGGTGTCTGAGATCAAAGCCAGCCCGTCTTCGTCACCATCATAGGGCGTGATCATGCACAGCACTTCGTCATGCTTATTGAAATGCTCACCACTAAGATAATCGGTGGTGACCTCAAGCTCAGCACCATTGACTCTCCAACTGTAGTTGACCAACAAGCCCACCTCATCGTCGAGGTCGCTCAAGATTCCAGGCGCACAATAAAAGGTAGACGCCTCGTAGGCCTCGGTCGGCGAGATGTGAATACTGGTCAAAATCGGCAAGCTGTTTTGAATGCTGACCGTGTTGGATTCGACCATATCGCCGTAATCCACCCCATCAAAAGGCGTGACCATACAACGCAAGACATCGTCTTTCACAAAGGCTGATCCGTCGAGTTCACGCTCAGCATGACCGGTGGGGGCGCCATTTAAGGTCCACTGGTATTGGAGAATCACCGACTCGCCATCCACATCGGGGTCTGCGGCCGCATCGCAGATAAGGGTGGTGTTGGTGTATGCTGGCTCGGGTGCGAGGTTGACATGACCGACGCTCGGCACCGAGTTCAACACAGTTTCTGTGGCAAATTTGGCCGCTCCAGCCTCAACCCCATCGTGGGGGGTGACCGTGCAAACCACAACATCTCCACCCACAAAGCCAGTCTCCAAATCTGCCGCGGAGCCCACGGGTGAACCGTTGACGGTCCAGACAATCTCAGAGGCATCGGCGTCGCCATCGGCATCATAAAATCCGGTGTACTCACAGGTCATTGGGGTGTTGGCGTACACATCCGATGGTGTGATGGTGACAGAATCAATATTGGGCAAAGTGTTGCCGGCAGCAGCTTCGTTTGACACCAACATTGGGCCGTCTTCGGTGCCATCATTTGGCGTGACTGCACACACGATGGTGTCGCCATGGCCAAAGTAGCTGGAGTCCAGGCTGGCCGTCTCCGCATCTTGGAGCACGCCATTGATAAACCAGTCGAAGTCCAAGGTGACCACTGTGCCATCGGGGTCGACAATCTCGCCTGGGGTACACACCAAGCTCTCACCCTCTGAGACGATTTCTGGGCTCAAGGTCAGGCCGTCAACATAAGGAGCTGTGTTGTCGATGGTGATGGCGGTCGCAACTGGGGTGGCCGAGCTTTCGCCATCGAAGGGGGTCACGCTACAAGACACCAAATCGCCAGCGACGTAGCCACCATCAAGTCTAATTGCCGTGCTCACGGTCACGCCGTTTACACTCCACACGGCCTCAGACATATCCATATCACCGTCATCATCGCTATACGTCCATGCACAGGTGAGCGGGTCGCCCGCCTTGGCAGGGGTTGGCGAAACGGTCACGACGGACACCTCGGGCAAGGTATTTTGAATGGTGATGGCCGCAATGCCTGCAGGGCTCACGGATGTGCCGTCTGTGGCGGTGACAGACACACGCCAGGTCTCACCCTTGGCGGTAAATTCAGCGCCCAAAGTGTTGGTGACTGTCGAGGCATCGGGCAAGCCGTCTTTGGTCCAAGCATAGCTATAAACCACGGGACTGCCTTCTGGGTCAATGCTTGGCGTGTCGATGACCGCGGTGAGCATGTGCACGCCAAAAGCAACATCGGGGTCGAAGCGGATGACCGGCTGACTGGGCACACCGTTCAAGGTGAGCGTGGTGGATGTGGTCGCATACAGCCCATGGCTATCGGTGACCGTCAAGCTAATGGTGTGGGCGCCTCGGGATAAACCGTCCTCGAAAAAGTTGATGCTGCCATCGCTGTTGGCGCCCAAAGTGGAAAACTCTCCGTCGCGGTCAGATACCCACGACAAGCTTAAATCTGTGGCTGAATCTTCGAGATCAACCACGGTCGCTGAGAACAATACAGCACCACCCTCATCGCCCACGGCGCCCAGCACAGGGGCCAAAATGACCACGCCAGGGACCTCGCCAACGGTGTACATAATGGTATCCGAGCAACCATCGCCCATCTCGTCGACCACATTCATTGTGATGACATGGGTACCCATGGTGAGGGTGTTGTCTGGAAACACCACGCCGCCCTCTGAGTTGGGTGTTGAGGTACCCAAAAACCCATCCAAGCTCGACGTCCAGTCCACAGCCAAACTGTCGTTGCTGACATCTTCATCGGTCGCAGTCCCCTCAAAGGTGACCATGGCCCCTTCAATATTGGCACTGACCGGTGCAGGGTATGTGATTTCGCAGTTGGGCCGCCTGTTCGCAGGGCCGACATTGATGACAACCGAAGCAAAAGCGGTCTTGCCGGTTTGGTCCTCAACATGCAGCTTTAGGGCGTGCTCACCCTCAGAAAGCAAGCTGTGGCCGAGCACATTACCATCGGCGTCAGCTGGGCTGTCCACATCTAAACGCCCATCGATATCGCTTTCCCAAGACACGATAAGCGCTTCGGGGATGTCCTCTGCATCTGAAATGCGCCCGGAAAGACTGACTTTGGTGTCGGCATAATACAAGCCACTGGGGACCGGACTATCGATGAAGGCCAAAGGCGCCTCAGTCGGAACAACCTCGAGGTTGATCATGGCGACACCGCTGCCACCGACCGGATCGACCACCTCAAGACTCAAGGATGTGGCACCAACCGGGATGCCGACTTTGCAAACGCTCACCCCTTCTTCGTCGGGAATAACGTCTGCACAAATCACCTCGTCACCGGCCACCCAGGTGGTCATCAGGTCTTCATTGCTGTGATTCGAGTCGCTCACACGCCCCTTGAATTCGGTCCGAACCAACTCACCCACCACAGACCCACCTTCATGAGAGGTAATGGTGGCCTCAGGGGCGGAGTTGAAGGTTTTCAAACTGGAGTCATTGCATGACACAAAAAAGGGCATCGCAAACAAAAGTGTAAACAGTTTCATCTTAATAAACTCCACGTCATCGACGTTCAGTATTTTGCCCATCCCCATGGGCGTTTTTTCGTGGACGAAAGATAGCACTTTCGATGACACTGTGAGTAGATTCGGGGGAGGATTGGGCCCAATCCCCCAGGGCTACGGTCTTCTGTTAAGCTGACAAACCGCGAGGACACACCACCGTCATGACGACACCACAAAGCCTTGGTCAAGGCCGATATCCCCTGACACAAGTACTCGGAGAGGGCGGGATGGCGACGGTGTTCCGCTCTCACGACAAGGTGTTGCAAGTCGACCGGGCGATTAAAGTTTTGGCGCCAGCTTTTGCAAACAACGCCGCGATTCGAACACGGTT
>DBIS01000139.1:22922-23403 GCA_002296975.1 Deltaproteobacteria bacterium UBA796
CGCCGCGATTCGAACACGGTTTTTAGAAGAAGCCCGAACGATGGCGCGGCTAAAGCACCAAAATATAGTGTCGGTGTTCGACATCGCCATGGATGACGGCCGGCCTTTCATCGTCATGGAGATGATTCAAGGCGGCTCGTTGATGGACTGGGTCGACCAAAACGGACCCCTCTCCCCGCTCGCAGCCGCCTGGACGGTGATCGGTTTGCTTCGCGGGCTCGATGTCGCCCACACCAACGGCGTCATCCACCGAGATGTCAAACCTCATAATCTTTTGCTGAGCAAAGACGGCGTACCCAAACTTACAGATTTTGGTATTGCTCAAGCCAACACCAATCATGGCCTGACCCGCACCGGTGCTGTGATGGGAACCATGGCCTACATGTCGCCCGAGCAGCGGCGGGACAGCAAAGACCTTGGCGCCACCACCGATATTTACTCCACCGGTGCAACGCTCTATGTGATCTTGACGGGGCGCGAG
>DBIS01000322.1 GCA_002296975.1 Deltaproteobacteria bacterium UBA796
AGAAGTAGAAGTAGAAGTAGAGGTAGAAGCAGAAGCAGAATCCTCCGGTGTTGATGAAATCGGTGTAGACCCATCAGAAGATGCCGCAGCGAGCGATGTGGATGATGCGGAAGGGCCACGCAGAGCGATTCTTTTGTCCAATGAGGGCACGCCAGACGAGCAGATTTATGCGCTCACAGGCGATGTGTTCACCATCGGGCGCGGTCGCGATAACGACCTTCAGATCAAGAACGATTCCAAGGTTTCTCGCTTTCATTGTAAGCTTTATCGCCGTGCATCGAACTATTACCTTGAGGACAACAAGTCCTCGAACGGTACAATGGTGAACGGTGAGTTGATTTCTGAGCGGCGTCTTTTTGGTGGCGAAGAGTTGGTGATTGGCGAGACCTTTTTCCGCTTTCGCGTGATGTAACTGGATGGGCGGAAACGGATTTTTGACGACTCGGCAGGCCGCCGATCTACTGGGAGTGACTGCGCCGACGGTCATTAAGTGGGTTGAGGCTGGGCGGATTGAAGCTCATCGAACGCCAGGTGGTCATCGTCGAATTGCTGGGTCTGAGGTGAGACGTTTTGCCTCCTCCTGTGGCTTCGAGTTGGAAGGGATACCCACCGCGAAAATTGCGGTTTCTTCCCGTACACGCGTTTTGATCGTTGATAGAGATCCCGACTTTTCCGAGATGATCGCTGAGTATCTGGAACTCAAAGGGGGCTTCGAGGTTGCTCATGCGGCCAGTGCGATTGAGGCTGGCTATTTTGCCGGGCTCCTTCAGCCAGAGATATTGGTCTACGACGAGGACACCACGGCCATTGAGTTGCCACAACTGCTCAAAGTCATGCCATCTGCCCGGGTTATTTTGGTCACCAGCATGAGGAGCACAAGCACTGAAGCGCTTCAGGCCCAAGTTGGTGCGATTCACGTGGTTGAGAAGCCGGTCAAGCTCGACCGTTTGTTGGCACTTATTCAGGAAGCGTGACTTGGAGCGCGGGTGGATAGGCTTTCCCGTCTCCACCCCTCGCTTCGATAGCAAATGAGGCCAAGGGTTCGTGGGTGCGTTCTGAGCGCCGCCGGACAGCGACCAACTCTGCGACAATGCTGACAGCGATTTCTTGCGGGGTTTCGGCGCCAATATCCAGTCCCACAGGTGCTGAGAGCTTGGAAAAGAGCGAGGCGTCCATGCCTGCGGCTCGGTAGCGAAGGAAGAACTTGGCGACCTTTGTTCTGCTGCCAATCATTCCGAGCCACCCCAGAGGCATGGGCAACATTTCCTGCACGAGGTCTTGATCGAGTTGGTGGCTGTGGGTGACCACCAAGTGGTAGGCCTCGTTGCCCCAAGGCAGGTGTTTCAACTGACCGAGGGGGTCAGCGCATCGCACCTCGACGGCTTCGTCGAAACGCTTTGGATCGGCGAAATCTTCCCGTTCATCGATAACGGTGACGCGAAAGCCAGCCTGGTGTGCGATGGCTGCTGTAGCGGTACCCACATGTCCAGCACCATAAATAATGAGATCCAATTGAGACTCCAGGGGTTCAATATATGCTGTCATCGCGCCACCACAGCACATGCCGAGGTCGCGTGTGAGGTGGGCAGAAAAGCGAGTGGGCAGCCCCGTCTCTATTGCAGCCAGGGCCTCAGCGATGACTTGGAACTCGAAATTCCCACCGCCGATGGAGCCAAGGGTGGTGCCATCGGCGTAGACCAACATTCTGCTGCCAGAACGGCGGGGGGTTGAACCCGATATGGTGGTAATTGTAACCAAGGCTGCTGGCCGTCCTTCGGCCATCGCGGTGGCGGCAGCGGATAAGACCCTCACAGCTTGGCTCTTTGTCGAACACGGGAAAGCGCATTCTTACAGCCACTGATGGTCTCGGCGAGGGACCACGCGCCCAACTTTCCGTCTTGTACAATGGTGTCACCGCCAATCCAAAGATGCCGGACATTGCTTGGGGTTGCTGAGTACACCAGACATCCTGCCTCTGGACCGCCCCCAAAAGAGTGAATTTGTAAAGGGTCGATGGCGACGATGTCAGCCGCTGATCCGACGATAAGGTCTCCTGCTCCTGTTTGGAGTACATCGCCCCCAATTCGGGTGGCCATATCGAGGACCTGCTCTGCACAAAGCGAACGGGCGCCAAGTCTGGGCTTTTGCATCAAGGCGGCCAAGCGCATCTCAGCAAAAATATCCATTCGGTTGTTGCAGGGGGCACCATCAGCGCCGATCAACACCACTGCGCCATCAGCTAGAAGCTCTGGAATGGGTGCGGTGCCACTGGCAAGTTTGAAGTTTGACCCAGGACAATGGGCGATGGCCGTCTGGGTTTCGACCAGAAGTTTACGCTCTATAGGGCTCAAATGAATGCAATGGGCGAGGACGACGTCTTTTCCGGTCATGCCGAGACTGTGGAGATAGGCGACATTGTCCATGCCGGTCAACGAACGGACCAAGGCGACCTCATCAAGGTTCTCCGATGCGTGGCTGTGGATTAAGCAACCCGCATTGCGCGCCTCAGTCACCGTTTCTCGCAGCAAACCTTCGGTGCAAGAGGGGACGAATCGTGGGGCAAAAGCGTAGCGGAGCCGGCCTTTTTTGTGCCAACGGTCACGGAGTTCACAGGCAGAGTGAAGTGATATGTCTTTGGGTTCCGAGAGGCCGGCCTCATTTTCACGGTCCATCATGGCCTTACCGATGTGGGCACGAATACCGCATTCCTCGGCAGCCTGAAAGATTGCATCAGTGTGTCGAATGCTGGCCATATCCAAAATAGCGCTTGTCCCGCCGAGGAGCATTTCGGTGAGGCCCAAGCGGGCAGACCAGTAGGTCGACTCCTCATCGTGCGCGGCCTCAAGCGGCCAGATTCGTGTTTTGAGCCAGTCCAGCAGAGCCAGATCGTCGGCCATGCCACGGAACAAGGTTTGAACCAGATGGGTGTGGGATTGAACAAAGCCCGGCACAAGCCAAAGCCCTGATACATCGACTGACTGGTTGTTTTCGAGGGGCGTACCTGGGGGCAGCAACCCAGCGATTTTTCCATCTATCACGTGTATATCTGCGTCAAAACCTTGGTAGGCCTCCACTGGGGAACTGTGGGTGACAAGCCGCCCGCCTCGAAGAATAAAGTTCATTGGTGGAGCATAGCGCGCGACGGCATTGCCTACCGCCCCGCCGACCGATTAGGGTGTCAGCGACCTTGGAGATTTGATGGCTATAAGGCCCGCAGCATTTTGTCGCGCATCGCTGTGTGTGGCCGTCGGAATGTTGTGTGTTGGCGCACCGATAAGCGCTGAGCCTGTCGAAGACGCCCAGCTTGTTGAGCCCACCAAGGCCCCAAAGCACCCAGGTTATGCACAAGGACATGTGTGGAAGGGCGAGGGCCTTGGCGCGGCAGTTGTGGCCTTGACGGTCGATAACTTGAATACGGTGTTCGCAGTCTCAGCAGATGGTGCCGTGTACCGAAAGGGTGAAGGCGCTACTTGGCAGACCGTGCTTGGCGCCACCGGCGGACGCTTGGGTGACATTGACGAGCTCGACGAAGAGGACCTGTTGTTGGATATGGAGGTCCTGTTGTTGGACTCCCAAGACCTTAGCCAAGAACCAGAGGAAGAGGAAGACGAACTCGCCGACGATACCGAAGACGGCGAGGAAACCGAAGATGCCAAGGCAGACTTTGGGTCGGATGCCATGGACGACTCAGATGGTGCTTTGGTTGATGAGCTTTTCGGCCTTGACTCCAAGATGGAAGATTCAACCCAAGGCCCAAAGGCGGGTCGGCTGGTGTGGGCTTCGTCTGAGCATGCCGGCATGGTATTCGCTGCGCGTGGTGATGGACTTTGGCGCTCTGTTGACGGTGGCCTGACTTGGCGGAGGACGCTCAGGGCGCCTGCTGTTCATTCACTCTCTGATGGACCGAATGGGCTTATTTTTGCCGGTACTGTTCAAGGGCTCCGGGTGTCCAAGGATGCCGGAGGGACGTGGGGCCGGATTGCTGACCCCATCGCGAATATTGAAACCTATAGCTTTGCCTATGATGGTGGTTTGCTGTTCGCCGGTACTGTTGAAGGTCTCTATCGAAGCAAGGACGGGCTGAACTGGGCCAAGCTTCTTTCTCGCTATGATGCCGATATTCCCGTTTGGACGGTCGCCATCGACAGATTTTGGGACGGTGGTCTTTGGGTCGCAGGACCGGTTGGTATTCTTCGCAGTGACAATGGCGGGGAGCAACTGAGGGCCGCCGGTCAAAACACTTTGGCAGGAACGACCGTGTTGCTACCACTAGCGGGCCCTGGCCATTTACTGGCAGCAGGCGTTGACGGTGTGTGGGAGAGCCGTGACGGGGGCATGCGTTGGCGCCCAGTGGCGAATGGTTTGCCGAGTCCGGCGAATACCCACCTCGCGATGAGCGACCAGGGCCCAATGCTCGGCGGGAAGGACGGTGTCTTTCAGCTCAAAACCACAGCGGGTAGCTTTGAGGCCACAGCACTGGAGCGTGTTGAGATCACGCCGGGTGCGGAGATGGGGACTTTGGTGGTGGTGGCCTTGAATCGACCTGGAATGGTGATGGGTACTTTGTTGACTCAGGGTGCAATCGCCCGGTCATTGTTGTTGCCTAAATTGACCGTCTCTGGAGATTGGTCTGAATCTAGAATGCTCAGCGCCGATTTTGACGGCCGATCCAACCGTGGGCATGTCCGCCGTTCTTGGCATTTGGGTTTATCCGCTTGCTTTGGCGCCTGCTCCACGGGTGCGAGCTACGGCGGATACTCCGATGCCGCTGGAAGTGGCGGTGAGGATTTGGCTGTTGTGGGTGGTGAGGTTTATAGCGCAAGCAATGAAGGGAGCTTGGCGCCAATGGCGGCCAATGTTGCTGAAAGGGTGACACGCTATCGAACAGATGTCGCCAACCGCATCACCGAGCTGGTTATCGCCCGCTATCGCCTCTTGGAATCCTCTCCGAGCTTTGCTGTGCTTTCTCTGCAAGACCAGGTCGGACACGAATTGGATGTTGCTGAGTCAATCGCACGACTCGATGTTTATACAAACGGTTACTTTAGCCGGGTCCTTGAAGGATCCTGACCTTGGAGTGCTTATGCGCTTATTTTTGTTCGCCGCTGTTCTGCTTTCAACCACTGCCCATGCAGGGGCTGGGCATTTCCTTCTGAATAAGGTCACTGCCGACCAGCTCAGCACCATTGACGGTGTAGAGGAAAATGAAGCAAGCCGTATTGTCGCGCTTCGGTCTGAGCGAAGCCACCTCAAATCCGTCGAAGAACTCCGTGTTTTGGGCTTAGACACAGTGACACTGAATGCGCTGCGTGCCCATCTTGCCACAGAGCTCACCTTGAAAAAGGTCGCCAAAGGTAGCTACACCAGTGTCGAGGAGGTGCTCGGTCAGTTCTCGAACGAGCCGACTGTTCTCAAGGTTCAGGCCATGACCATGGACTACACCAAGACGAATCCAGCGATGGTCGAGGGTTGGCTGAAGGCTTCTACGGCTGCCTATGCTTTACCTGCGGTGACCTTGACCTACGACAAAGACATCGATGATTACACCACCTGGGATTACCTCGACCTCGATGAAGATGGAAGGGTAGGCAGTGGCGAGCATCAGTACAACACCGCGCGGGCTGATGATGACCAGGGTTTTGGCGTCAGGCTTGCTTGGCGTTTGGACAAGCTTGTGATGAGTTCTGAACGAATCCGGGTGATCAACGAAGCCCAAGATATCGTTAAGTTGCGGGATAAAGTGCTCGACGAGGTCACACGGGTTTATTTCGACCGCCGGCGCCTTCAGGTTGACCAGCTGCTTCACCCATCATCGGGACTTCGCGAGCAAATCAAAAACGAGCTTCGGCTTCAAGAACTCACAGCAAGCATAGATGCGCTTACAGGTGGCGAGTTCTCGTCGGCTTTGGGTCGCTAAAGCGGCTAAAGCCGAGGTAAATTCGGTCTGAGGTGTTATTGGCTGCCACGCCTGGAGGGCCTGTGCAGCCTCGACATGACACCATCCTGATTCTGGACTTTGGTTCACAGTACACCCAGTTGATCGCCCGACGAATCCGCGAACAAGGTGTGTATTGTGAGATCAGACCCTGCACTGACAAGCCTCCGGTCACGTTGCCTGAGCAGGTAAGAGGCTTGGTATTGTCTGGCGGCCCGTCCTCCGTTTACGATGACGATGCGCCCCCTTTTGATGATGGCTGGCTGAATATTGGCGTCCCAGTGTTGGGCATTTGTTACGGCATGCAGCTGTTGGCGACCCATGCCGGCGGTGGTGTTGAGCAGGCTCAGCGACGCGAGTATGGTTTCGCTGAGCTTCAGACACAATCCAGCCCGTTGTTTGACGGGGTGGATTCGAGCACCCAGGTTTGGATGAGTCATGGCGATCATGTGGCTCAGCCACCCCGTGATTACAAAGTCATCGCGCACTCAGAAAATTGCCCAGTCGCTGCGATGAGCAATACAGCCGGCGACCGCTTTGGCTTGCAGTTTCACCCAGAAGTGACCCACTCCCGCCAGGGGACACTGATAATCCGCAACTTCATTTTCGCTGTGTGCCATGCAAATCCAGATTGGACGATGGGCTCCTTTATCGACGAGCAGGTTCGACTTGTCCGAGCCCAGGTCGGTACCGACCACGTGATTTGTGGCATGTCTGGTGGGGTGGATTCAGCGGTCACCGCCCAGCTGCTTCATCAGGCCATCGGCGATCAACTCCATTGTATCTTTGTGGACAACGGCGTTCTGAGAAAGGGTGAACGTGAGTCGGTGGCCAATGAGTTTCAAGATCTGAACCTCATCGTTGTCGACGCAGCAGAGCGATTTATTGATGCGTTGGCTGGCGTGATCGACCCCGAGAAAAAGCGGAAAATCATCGGCGGTCTGTTTATCGAAATTTTCGAAGAGGAGGCCAGTAAGCTTGTCGATAAAGTGGGCGAGATCAACTGGCTGGCTCAGGGCACCTTGTATCCAGATGTGATTGAGAGTGTGTCCTTTAAGGGACCGTCTGCCACAATTAAGAGCCACCACAATGTGGGTGGACTGCCGGACCGCATGCGGATGAAGCTGATTGAGCCCATGCGAGAACTGTTCAAGGATGAGGTTCGTGCCCTTGGCCTCGAACTCAACATGTCCGAGGACCGGGTGTATCGGCAGCCATTTCCGGGGCCAGGGCTCGCCGTTCGCATTTTGGGTGAGGTCACCGCAGAACGTGTGGCCCTATTGCAAGAGGCCGATCTCATCGTCGATCAAGAAATTCGGGCCGCTGGTCTTTACCGGGCTTTGTGGCAGAGTTTTGCGGCCTTATTGCCAATTAAAAGTGTTGGTGTGATGGGTGACTCGCGAACCTACGAGCAAACCGCTGTGGTTCGGGCAGTGCACTCTACCGATGGCATGACTGCATCTATTGCACACCTGCCTTGGGCACTTCTCGAGCGAATATCGAGCCGCATTATCAATGAGGTCCGAGGTGTTAATCGCGTTTGCTACGATATTTCCAGCAAGCCGCCTGCCACCATCGAGTGGGAGTGAGTCGTCTGACAAGACGATTTTATTCGGCCATTTCGGGTTCCACAATTCCCAACCAATGCATCGCTTCGTGTTTTAGCGCACCAGAGATGCGCGTGATGAGTTCTGCGTGCTCAAGTGAGGGGCGGGCCAGATTGGCTTGAAATAAGGTCACGTGGGATGGGCGGTTTACCCAGGGATCGCCATTCGTGGGTGGTTCACCCCGATACAAGCCGTCGGTGAAAGGACTCAAGGGTGGGTAGCTTTCCAACAACTCCTCAACCGCCGGAAAAGCGGTGAACCGAATGGGCACGCCGTCGAGAAACACCTGGAAAGGCTGGGGCAGCAGGTCGAGGGCCGACTCCAAAAGGTGGTCCCAGGGTATCTCGTCCCAGTTTTGGATAAGTGGAAAATGTTCAGGGTCTTGCTTGGCTGCAGTCTCGAAATGCCCATTGGCCTGGGTTTGCTTACCAAGTCTTTCGAGGGCCAAGCCTTGATAATACCATGAGGGTGTTTGTAAGGGGTCGAGAGCCGTGGCCTGTTCTGCCGCTTCCAATGCACCTGGGAAGTCAACGGCCTGAAAACGTGCCACCGCCACGGCGTGAAGAATCCTCGCGGTTGGCGTATGGTGCTCTATAAAGCGATTCAATGCCTCCAATGCCATCATGACGTCACCCATCTCAAGGGCCGAGTGTGCCACCAAGTCTAGGGCTCGAGGGTGAATCGGGTGTTCATCCAAGAGTTCTTCGGCCTCGATGAGGGCCCGGTCGAGGTCACCTTGCTCGAAGGCTTTCTCTGCCTCGACAAGCCGCAGAGCAGCTAAGGTATTGGGGTCGACCGTCCATGAACTAGGCAATTTTTTATCCAGCCCGAAGGGCCAAAACCATCACCAATACCAGCAAAATCGCGGCAGCGACAATTGTGGCACCGGTGATCAGGACAGCCTTGAAGTTGCCGCCCTTTGATGATGGGAGCGGTGCTGGAGTCTGGTCGGCGGAGATGCTTTTCGGTATGACTGCTGGTTCATCCAAGGGTGGCAGCGGTTCAGCTTCAGGCTTGGGCGCAGCTTTGGCCAAGGGCTTCGGAGCAGGGGTGGGCGCTGGCGCTGGGGCTGGCGCTGGGGCTGGCGCTGGGGCCGGCTTCGCTTCGGGTTTCGCTTGAGCCACTGGTTTGGGTGCTGCCTCAGGAACCTTGGCGAAGGCACTTAGCGCACCCCCACGTAGCGCGTGGACAAAGACGGAAAACTCCGCGACGTCTTTGCACAGGTCGATATCGCTTAAAAGCCATTTTTCCAGATCCGCGATCTCGTCGCCAGAAGCCAAGCGATGTGCTTCATACAAAGAGATGGGGGCACGGTCCATGTCTGCGGTGCCTGGGACGACGCCAAATGGCACGCCTGCATCGTCTCTGAGCGCCCGTTTAAGCGCGTAGCGGGCCTCGAGCATGGCAACGGGTGTACCGCCAAGGGCGTTGGCGCTCCGGTCGACCACCGAGATATCGAAGCTTGGGTCATAAGCGAGGGCCAGTACCGCCAACTTGGCTGGGTCGATCGAGCCAGCAACCTCTTGGATCAAGCTGGTAGGGGAGCGGTTTTTGGTCATGGCGTTTGGGTGGTCTGAACCCGTGTTTTTATTGTCTTTTAGACCAAAACCGATGGCGATGAGTTCTCGCTCCAACAGGTCGTGAGCCCAGTCCACCAAAGCGCGCGGGCGTGTGACGGTCACGATGCCCTGTGCAAAAGACTGGCATGCTGCCTCCATCGGAGGGCGACCTTCTTGACCTGCCACCCGAATCGTTGAGATGGCATAATACCAATCGCTAAATTTTTGAGCCATTTCCTGACCCGAAGCAGCGTCTCCACCTCGCCACCTTCGAAACAGTTGGCTGACGGTGGCTTGGGGGGCGTGTGTGTCGGTCATGATGTCCTCATCGACGGCTGACGGTAAAAGGAGCCAATAGGCATGGAGGAAAGCTCAAATCCACCGAACCTGGACGGTGGTGAGGATGTCCTGTTGAATCCAGTCGTAACGTCCTGCGATCGATTTTGGGGGCGTGCCCTCTTTTAGAGAAAGCTGGATTACGGCCTTACCGTTGGCGACCGATGAGACTTCGGCTTCGTGAAAGCCAACATAGCGACGAAGTGTCGGCGCGAGGGCTTTGTAGGTTGCTTCTTTCAAAGCAAAGCGGGTCAAGATCGCATTCCATTTTCGGTCTGGCGGAAGGTCTTTGATTTCCTCGAGCTCTCGTGGAACCAGGATTTTCGACGCAATTTGGGCCCGGTCGCGGCCAATATGTTCTAAGTCGACGCCCACATCCCCTTGGCTGCGTTTGGCCACCAAAGCCACAGCCAAGTTGCCCTTATGAGAAATCGATACAGACAAGGCTTTTGGGCCCTGCGGCGCACCGAATGCGTCAGGAAGAAGAGGACCGAGGGTGAACCCCAGGGCGCTCGCAGCGACCCTTGCAGCCAGTCTACCGCCAACCCATTCTCGACACCGTAAAGGACTTAAGGTCGCAGCGTGAGCTTGCTCATCGTCATGCAACTTTTGAAGAACTTGGTCGGGTAGATCGTAAGGGGTTTTAGGAAGATGAACTGCTGCGAGGATGCCGTGGGGGAGCCCACGGGTAAAGGCAGTCGAATAATCAATCACAATATGGCCCTAACGAATGGTGCCCAATTCCGCTCGCTCGATTAAACCCTAGTCCAGAATGCCAAAGTCCAAAGGAGCATCGTTGTATATGTTGATGCTGTCGCTCTCATTGCTGCTTTTGGCCACACCGGTGTTTGGCGCTGAGCCCACCGAGATGTCTGCGGCAGAGTTGGCCGCCACGAAGGCCGAGGTTGACCGCTTGTCTGGCGAGATAAAGACGCTCGCTTCTCGGCAAGTGTGGGGCGGTGTCGAGCGAAAGTACCGTCAGGCGTTGGCCCTTGGTCTGGTGGTCCCAGGAGATGTACACCTGATAGCTGCCTATTCCGCGAGAGACCGCGGAGATTTGATCGCTGTATACGACCGTCTCACCCGTGCAGCTGGCCATGCAGCAAGCAAAGAGGTTGTGGATTGGTTGTGGGATCTCGATCACAACTTTGGACGGGTGACCTTGAAGGCAGATCGCAAGCGGACCGCGGCTTTAACCGCCGATATGATGCCCCTCGACCCCAACAGGCGACAAGCTGTTGAGGCTGCCATTCTCCAAGCAAAGGCGGCCGGAAAGTTTAAGGGTTTACTGCCCCGTGGTTCCTACAATTTCTCAGGTCAAGATTTTAGGGTTGAGCCTGGCATCTCGGTACGCGTGGAAGTGTCTGCCAAGGTGCGGCGACATGGGATCACGGCACCTACGATTGTTTATCATGAATTACCGACGGCCAAAGGCCAGGAGAGAGACTGATGTTTTTGATATTGTGGACCTTATTGATGACCCCATTCGCCCAGGCCGAGCAAGGGCCATACATGTGGGGCGTCGGCCCAGTAATCAGCACGATTGTGCTCCCTGGGGATCACCCATTTAACTTCCCTGACCAAGCCGATGACGCCGGCTTTACCAAGACCAGTGGCGATGTTGGGCTCGGTGTCCACGCCGTGATGTACATGCGCGCAACTCAGCGTTTTGGCACCCACCTTTGGTACCATTCCGGTTCTGGTGGATATTCTAGCCCCAATGTCACCATGGAGTACGATTTCGTCGGTAGTTCCGCGAATGGAATGACTTTGCTCGGTGGATTCGGTGCGGGTTTTGGCTACCAGCGTTGGAAAACCGGAGAAGGTGATGAACAGAAAAAGTTGACCATGAACACCTTCATCTTGAGGGCCCAAGGAAGCGTCAACTATCGCACCAAGACCAATTGTTTTGAGATTGGCACCTTCATGAACTTTTTCTTGCCGAGCGGTTCGGTGATCGAGCCAAAAAATGGAAAATCAGAACCCACTAACTTTGTGATGTACCCAACAGTTGGGTTGGAATTCACTGGCTACTTCGGTGATTTTCGCCCGCCAAAAAAGAGTAAGCGTAGCCGTCGTAGCAAAAAGAAGGGTCGTCGCTGAGTGACGACAGTCCTCTTAGGGCTGGTACTGAGTATAGGCGGTGTGGCCCAAGCGGCTGCTCCGACCTGCCCCCAAGGTATGGTGCTGATCGGAGGCCAGGGCCAGATAGGCATGAAAGGCCAACCATATGGTGTGGTCCATACCGCGCACTTGGAGAAGGTGGTCGCCCCACAACTCGATTGTGAGCAGGCGGTGGCCTCGACCCCAGGCGCCACGGCGTGTTGGGTGCAGACAGATTTGGTCGATCCAGTCATCCCGCTTCACCCCGTCACGGTCGCACCTTTCTGTATCGACACCTTTCCATTTCCTGGAAAGGGAGGGCAATACGCAGTTGATGGGATGTCGGTTTGGGATGCGCACCAGCTAAACACCTTGCTTCAAACTG
>DBIS01000324.1 GCA_002296975.1 Deltaproteobacteria bacterium UBA796
CCTACTCGGCTTCAGGTGGAAGCGCTTCGTTTTCGTCAGCGTCAGCGTCAGCGTCAGCGTCCGCGTCAGTGTCGGCGTCAGCGTCGGCATCAGTGTCGGCATCAGTGTCGCTGTCTGCGTCTGCATCGAGACTCAGCGATGTATCTGTATGTTTTTGTGAGCAGCCTACCAACAGCCCGACAAGGCCCGTTCCGGTGAGAAAAACAAATCGACGACGGGCGATATGGGTGGTCATAAACACTCCTAGTTCAACATTATGCATACAGAAAATAACATGCGCAGGATTTACAAAGATTCGATCACGGTTTTGTATCGGCTCGCTTGGCGCGCCATCGCCAATAACGGACCATCCAATCCGATGGCCTCATCCGGGCAGGCCCACCAGCAGTACAAACAACTGATGCAGTCTGGAAAATCTCTATCCACACCGATGCGTTCAACCGACAACGACGTCGGGCAGACATCTGCACAGCGTGTGCACCCATCACAATCATGGCGAAGCCGCACAACACCGACCGCCTGGTCTTCTTCGGCACTATAAACGTCTTGAATCACACCCATTCTATAGGCAGCCGAGGCAACGGCGGGCTGATCGGTGAGCGGCCTAACCGCACGCTTCAGCCACATCAGACGGGGGTCTTCCGATAGCTGGGCCAACCGGCTTCGCTTGGGCGCTGGAACCATCGCCCGGACCACGCTGAACGCCTCATCCACCGCGAGGCAGTCGGCATCGCTCACCATGCCCGCCGCAATTCCATGCCCCAGATAGGGAATGTTAGCAATGTCCAAGCCCACCATCTTCGCGACCGCCACATCGCATAATGGTGCACAATCCGAAGCCACCACCATACCCAAGCGCACCGGGTCACCATCTCCAGGGCCATTCCCCTCCATGCCGATAATGCCATCGACAATCACCAGATCTGGCTGGATATACGTGTGAATTGCCGCGATATTTCGATTTAAGTCCAGGTGCATTTGACGCTTGTCTTGCCCGACAACCACACCGACCCAGTTTTTCATCGCACAGCTCATCCCTGCCTCAACATGGGTCTTTATGGTGGGCACAGATATCAAAAAATCGCAGTCCATCACCCGAGCTGCCACCCGAGGATACGCACCGCCATGCAAGCGCACGCGGGGGCCATCGCCTGCATTTAAGTTGTAGGTGCCGACCCCTAAACGTTCAGCCAAAGCACCCACACCCAGACGCACAAAGGTGTCAATCCCCCGGCGGTCCACCCCGACATTTGAGCCGTCAGCGATGGTGATTTGAACAAATCCACGGGCTTGTAAATCCTCGATTATCGCTGCGAGCACCCGTAAATCCGTGCTGTTCCCCGTCAGCGCCACCAGATCATTATTCAGGTTGGGCTTGATCACGATATCCGCGTCCAAGCGGGTCGGAAGGCAGCCCTCAAAGCGGGCGATGAGCGTGGCTATCGACGCCCGAATCTCGGATTGTGTCCAAGCCGGCATCATCGACACCCCCCCACAAGGACGGGTCAATGATGTTGATGGAGTTTGAGCCATAAGCACAGTCTATCGAAGCGGGGTGGCACTTGTGGCCAACACCCGCTCGTACTGCGCCCACACACCGTCCCAACTGTGGTTCTGCTCCACCCACAGACGGCCAGCCGCACCAGTGGAACGGCGCAATTCTGGGTCGTCCATCAAGGTCATCATACTCGCGCGCAAGGCTGTTACATCGCCAGGCGCGACCGCAAAACCGATGCCTCCGGTGGCCTCGCGAATGGCGGGCTGGTCCGACCAAATCACCGGCTTGCCGCAGGCCATTGCCTCGACAGCGGTAAAGCCAAACCCCTCGGCCATCATACTGGGAAAGACGATGACATCTGCTGCTTGAATATGAGGGACGATATCCGACACATCCAGACTAAAATGCACTGGCTGCTGGTAGGCTTGCACCCGAATTTGGTCTAAATAAACACCATCCGCCACCGCGCCGACAATATGAAGTTCAGCACGGCGTTTGTGTAAACGAGGCAAACGCGCCAACGCATCGATGGCCAGATGTTGAGCCTTGCCTGGCAAGATCCGAGACGGGTACGCAAAATTGAGCGTCTCCCTCTCTGACGACCCTGACCCAGGGGAAAAACGGTCGGTGTCTACACCATTTCGAATCACGACGATGCGCGCCTCCGCCACACCCGCGTCGATCAACGCCATGCGTGAGGCCTCAGACACCGTGACCACCCGATGTAAAGCACGGATCCGCAAGCCATAGAATTGACGCCTGGCCAACGCTGACCACCGCTCCACCCGCGCACCGACCGGGCGGCCACTCGCCTGGCCAAAGTTTAAATCGTGAATGATGCACACTGTGGGACAACCCGTCGGCGGAACCTCAATATTATTGGACAGGACCACATCTGGCCGCCAGCGCTTTACCTCTGACCGAATGGCCTTGGCCATCGCGAGCCACTGATTGGGCTTGCTCATGCCCCGAAGACGCACCCCAACAGCCTCTGCTGGCAGGTGTTCACGCCCCCGAACCCAGCCCGTGACCAAGCGAACTTCATGGTGACGACGCGCTCTTTCATATAGCGCTTGAAACACCGTCTCCGTACCCGAGTACACGTCCGGCGGAAAACGCCGGGATGCCATTAAAATCCGCACGCTTGGAGCTTATCTCCCCGAGGCGCCTCATGGGTCCACGAATGAACGGAAACTGCACACCCCACACGTTGGGGCTGGGGTATAGTGTGGGCCATGTTTAGCAAGCTTATCAACCTCCCCTTCAAAGTCCTTGGTGGTGTGGCCCGCGCGGTCCAGGCCCAAGAGGCGAAAAAATGGGACGCGCAGGCCGAACAAGACGCCATATCCGCCGGTCAAATCACCAATATGGACATCAGCGTGCCCGATGATTTCAAGCCAGGCCCCATCGCCATGAGCGCAAAAAATGCTGTCGCCCTGCTGAAGATCGGCTGCGTGGTTGACGCCAGCGAAGGCCCCCCAGAAATCCCGGGCGCCCTGCACATCCCTTGGACAGAAATCGGAATTCGAATTGCAGAACTACCCCCCAACACCCCCACCGCCGTCGTCTCAAATAAAGCCGCGCACGCTAAAGATGTCGTGCGGTTTTTACGCCATCGTGGCTTGGATGAGACCTGGGCCATGACCGGTGGTCTTGCTGCCTGGAAAAAAGCCGGTGGACCCACAGGAGCATCGAACAAATGAGCGGCTGGAACCCACCCAAAATCAAGACCGAACGCCTGGTGATTCGTCCGATGGCAGTCAGCGACCTTCAGGATGTGCACACCTTCACCTCCGCCTACTCTGCCCGTAGATATGGCAACTGGCTGGGTGGCACCGATGCTGCATCCGTCGCACGCTATGTGGCCGACACCATCGCACGCTATGGTCGTCCCCCGCGCTGCGACTTGGGCATCACCCACAACCACAATCTGATCGGCGGCGTGGTCTTTCGCCAGGTCTGGCTCTCCCCACCCGCCATGGAGGTGGGCTGGGTTCTTCACCCCGATATGGCTGGACAGGGCTTCGCCACAGAGGCACTGCGCGGTATGCTCGGCTATTTAGTCCAAGCATTCGGGGATGTGAGCCGCTTTGAGGCTCGGGTTCACTCAGCCGATGTGGGCGCCCAAAAAGTCCTTGATCGCCTTGGGTTTCAAGCAGAGGGCACCCTCCGCGGCGGGGTTGATGCTGATGGAAGCTGTGCGGATAGCACCATGTATGGAATGCTGAGGGCCGAGTTCAGCCCATGATCGGCTTGCCTTTGGTCCTGAGTATGTTGGGTTGCGACGCCACCGGTGCGTTCATGTCCAAATTCATCCCTGCTTTGGAATTTATGAACGAGGAATGGGCACCGATCACAATGGAGTGCGACACCATGTACCCCAGCCGCAAGCCCAGACGCTGCATCACTGCCACGCTCAAATGCGGAGATACAATCCGGGGCAACAATAAGATGGGCCGCTCAAACTGGGACGACACGTTTTACAGGCGTGCGACCTGCTTCGCCATCTCGAAGCCTGGGGGACACAGCGGCCCGGAGATGGTCTACAAAATAAAGGTTCCGCCCCACACCAACGCCATCGCCTCACTCAAGAGCGACTGTGTAGACCTCGACGTTTTCACCCTTCGGTGGAACGATAAAGATTTGGTCTGCCCAAAAGAGGCACACGCCGCTCGGGTCGGGGAATGCCAGGCCGACCAAAGCCCACGGGGCGGCTCAAGGGCGACGATGAGCGCCACCCAAAGAGAGGAGACCTATTTGATCGCTGTGGATGGAAAAGGTGCCGCAGTCGGTAACTTTGAGCTGACGATCGAATGCAGAAACTTTTAGCCCACCGTGGGCTCAAGGTCGGCTTGCAGTTGACCCTCTCAGGCGTGGTCTTGTTCATGCTTGGCAAAGATGTCGACGGCTCCAATGTGATGGAGACCCTTTCTCAGGGGTCTTGGGGATGGCTAGGGGCAGCCCTCGCAGTCAAAACAACCGCATTGTTAATCCATGAGGGCCGCCTTTGGCTCGCGCTCCCCAAGCCCCGCCCTCCCCTTAGGACCGTCGTGTCCCTCGGTCTGGCTGCGGGCGTGCTCAACCTGGCGCTGCCCGCACGGGCCGGCGACATCGCGGCCATCGCTTTTTTAGACAGAGAATGCAAGGTTCCACCAGCGGTTGGTACCGCCGCTGTTGGGGTGACCAGCTTTTTGGAGGCCGCGGTCTTCGCCTTCTTTTTATTGGCAGTGATGGGCATGGGTGCGGCCACCTGGCAAGGACTCGTCGGCGACAGCAACAGCCCCATGCTTTGGATCAGCGCTGGGGTCGGCGTAGGATGTCTGACCTTGGTCGCGATGGCCGTTGCAGGTAGACACCTAAGCCAGGCCCCCCCGGCAAAAAACCCCGTGGTGGACTTCATCCAACAGACCATCATTCAGACATCTTTCATCGTCACAAATGCACGATATTTGGGTATCCAAACTGCCGCCGCTGGCCTACAAGTGGTGGCCGTCGTCGCCGCTTTCACTCTCGCCATGCCCGCTAGCGGTGCGGCGGTCACCGACCCACTCGCGGCTTCAGCAATGGTGCTCGGCGTCGCATCATTGGCTGCTTTTGTGCTACCCCCTACCATGGCAGCCGGCCCAGCTGCGGCCAGCGCACTCGTGTTGCCCGCCTTTGGGGCTGACAGCTCTGCGGTATTGGCCTACGCCGGAACATATTGGCTGGTGGCCCATGTCCCAGCCATGGCCATGGGCTTACCCGCCCTGTTCGCACGCCGATAGGCTGAGCGCCCTTTAAGTCACCGTACCGTCGACGGATTCCGCAAGCGCGGTGTACTCCGGAAGTTCGTTGAAGTTGAGATAGCGGAAGATTTCATCTCGCTGTCCATCGAGTTGGACCGCGTATTCCATATATTCGGCGGTGGTGGGCAGTCGGCCCAATATGGCCGATACCGCTGCAACCTCTGCGGAGGACAGGTACACATTGGCACCCTTACCCAAACGGTTTGGGAAGTTTCGGGTCGAGGTAGAGACCACGGTCGACCCTGGTGCCACACGAGCCTGGTTACCCATACACAGGGAACAACCTGGCATTTCTAGCCGCGCCCCTGCGACTGCAAAGTCTGCATAAATACCCTCAGCGGTGAGCTGAGCCGCATCCATCTTTGTGGGCGGCACAACCCATAAACGGGTCGGAGATGCCTGCCCGGAGGCCTTGAGCAACTTGGCCGCTGCACGAAAGTGCCCAATATTGGTCATGCACGAGCCGATAAAGACCTCATCGATGTGTGTTCCGGCCACCTCGGAGAGCACTTTCACATCGTCGGGATCATTTGGACATGCCAAGATTGGCTCGGTGACATCCGCGAGATCGATCTCAATAATCTTGGCGTACTCAGCGTTGGCATCGGGCCGAAGAAGTGTGGGGTTTTCCAGCCACGCCTCCATCGCTACCGCACGGCGTTCTAGGGTACGAACGTCGCCATAACCCTTAGCAATCATCCACCTCAGCATCACAATATTGGAGTTGAGATACTCAATAATCGGTTCTTTATCGAGAAAAATGGTGCAGCCAGCTGCAGAACGTTCAGCGGTCGAATCAGACAACTCAAAGGCCTGCTCCACCTTGAGCTTAGGCAGCCCTTCAATTTCAATAATCCGACCCGAGAAGATATTTTTCTTCCCTTCCTTTTCGACAGTGAGGTCGCCTGATTTGATGGCAGCCAATGGAATAGCGTTGACCAAATCCCGCAGGGTAATACCCGGCTGCATCTCACCTTTGAAGCGCACCAAAATGGACTCCGGCATGTCCAAAGGCATCGAGCCCAAGGCCGCTGCGAAGGCCACAAGCCCCGATCCAGCCGGAAAAGAAATCCCCAGAGGAAAACGGGTGTGTGAGTCCCCACCGGTACCGACTTGGTCGGGCAAAAGCATCCGATTGAGCCACGAATGGATGATCCCATCACCAGGCTTCAAGGCCACGCCACCGCGGGTATGGAAGAAGTCAGGCAAAGTGTGATGGGTGTCGACATCGACGGGCTTTGGATAAGCCGCGGTGTGGCAGAAGGACTGCAGCACCAGGTCGGCACTAAACCCGAGACATGCCAACTCCTTGAGTTCGTCCCGTGTCATTGGACCAGTGGTGTCTTGAGAGCCGACCGTGGACATCCGTGGCTCGCAATACGTGCCTGGACGAATGCCGCCATCGCTCAGCCCACAGGCCCGACCGACCATTTTTTGGGCAAGGGTAAATCCGGCATCATTGGCGACTGCCGGCTTGGGTGTACGAAATGCACAGGATGGCTCGAGCCCCAAAAACTCTCGAGCCTTCTGAGTGAGCCCCCGTCCAATTATAAGCGGGATGCGGCCACCGGCCTGCACCTCATCGAGGAGCACATCGGTTTTGAGTGAAAATGTACTAATGGTCTCACCAGCATCGTTTTCGATACGACCGGCGTAAGGAAACAGGTGAATGGTGTCGCCCATTTCCATTTTGGAAACATCACACTCGATGGGCAAAGCGCCGGAGTCTTCCATTGTGTTGAAGAAAATCGGGGCGATGGCGTTGCCGATGCAAACCCCGCCGGTACGCTTGTTGGGAACACAAGCGATGTCGTTACCAAAGTGCCAAATCACAGAGTTTGTGGCCGATTTTCGGCTTGAGCCCGTGCCCACGACATCGCCGACATAGGCGACCGGAAGGCCCTTGGCTTTGACCTCAGCGATTTGGCTCAGGGCATCATGAATACCCTCTCGCGGGTTGACCAACATGGCGAGGGCGTGAAGGGGGATATCTGGGCGTGACCATGCCTCTGTCGCCGGCGAGAGGTCGTCGGTGTTGGTCTCACCAGGCACCATAAAGACGGTAAGACTGACCTTTTCTGCCAGAGGATCTTTAGATGTGAACCACTCTGCATCAGCCCAAGAACCGATGACATCCTTGGCAACATCGTTACCAGCGTCAGCTTTTTTGGCCACATCGTAGAAGGCGTCAAACATCAGTAAGGTGTGCTTGAGTTGTGAGGCAGCCAGGCTTGCCAAGCTGGGATTATCCAGCAACTCAACCAGGGGGCCTACATTATAGCCGCCAAGCATGGTTCCCAAAATCTCTGTGGCACGGTTGGGGTCGATCAGGGGGCTTGTGGACTCGCCCTTGGCTATCGCCGCGAGAAAACACGCTTTGACATAGGCAGCCTTATCCACACCGGCGGGTACCCGTTCAGTGAACAGCTCCATCAAAAACTCGCCCTCACCTGCAGGAGGATCGGCCAGTAAACCGATCAACTCTGCGGTCTGCTCAACATCGAGGGGGAGCGGGGGCACACCGGTAGCGGCGCGAAGTTCTGCGTGATCTCTATAGGCTTTGAGCATGATGCCTCCTGCACAGCCCCTAATGCATGGCCTACGCTTGGCCCAACACCCTTTCCCACCCGACGCCAACGTCCTCACGCCAGGCCGACCGAAAGCACCGAACTATGCTGGTTTCACCTTGGCGATTTTTCGTCCGACCCTCAAAACCTGACCAAGATCCATCTCCCACTCTAGGCGGCCGGGCTCTGTGAGCAGGATCACCGTAGACCCGAGCTCAAAGCGTCCCATCTCACCGCCACGCTCGACAGCTGGTGGTTCATCAAAGCTTCGACTGTTGACGCGTCCCCCAGCATTGGTGATCTGGCCGTCGAATACATTGCCTATACGCCCCACGCCAAAAGCACCCACCATCACATAGGCGATGCGTCCGGCGGCGGTGTCCATGTGCATGACGAGGCGCTCATTGCGTCCGAAGAGTTCATCCACTTTTCGGGTGGCGGCGGCAAACACTGGCCACAATGTCCCACCGCGGTAATCGAGGTTCGCGATGGTTCCCGAAATGGGCGCATGTACCCGGTGGTAGTCCGGCGGCGCCAGGTACAGTACGGCGTAGTTTCCCCCATCAAAGCGTGCGGCTTGGTCTGGGCCAATGAGCTGCTCGACTGAGGCCGGATGGCCGTCGGCTTGTAAAAACAGGCCGTTTTCGATGCGACCAAAGGTGTGAGCCTTGCCATCGACAGGACTCACCAAAATGTCCGCGGCGTCGTCGATCGGACGCATACCAGGTTTAAGTTTACGGATGAAAAACTCACCCAGGGAGTCGAAGTCGGCGATGTCACCCACCGACTCTGAGAGATCCACCTTGTATTTCCGCACAAACCAGCGAACCAGCATCCTGTGTGCAAAGCGAGGCAGCTTAAGGCGAGCGCCGATGCCAATCATCCGGGCACTGGTGCGTTTTGGAACCATGGAAAGCATGGACACTATCAGCGCGTCGTTCACGATGAGCCCTCAATGGTTAGGGTGCGGTGTATTTCCGAGGCGCCTATGTACCCCACCTTCTTTCGTTTTCAAGGCCAGGGCTTCCATATGTGGGGGCTTATGTTGATGTTTGCCTTTACGGCTGCCATTTTGGTACTCAACAAGCGCGCTAAACGGGTGGGTATCGACCCTGATTTACTGGTGATGTTCTATCAAATCA
>DBIS01000321.1 GCA_002296975.1 Deltaproteobacteria bacterium UBA796
ACCGGTTAGGTTTTCTTTCGGGCCTGGCGCAATGTCAGAGCCTGCTATTAGTGCGCTAAACGAGGCATTGAGTGCCGCGGAGGATGTATGCGAGTAGTCGCGGCGATGTCAGGGGGCGTGGACTCATCTGTGGTGGCAGCCTTGCTAAAGGAGCAGGGGCACGAGGTGATTGGCATCCACATGAAACTCCATGATGTCATGGAGGGCGAAGGCGGGCACTGCTGCGGACTAGACGATGTGATGGACGCGAGACTGGTGGCCGACAAGTTAGAAATACCCTTCTATGTTATTGACTTACGTGAGGCCTTTAAAAAGGCCGTCATGGATGATTTTGCTGAAAACTATCGCGCGGGCCGCACGCCAAACCCTTGTATCCGTTGCAACGGCGTCCTGAAATTCCGGGTTTTGTTGCAGCGCGCCAAGGCCCTCGGGGCCTCCCACCTGGCCACGGGCCATTACGCCAAGGTCACCCCCGAAGGTGGCCTTTTTCGTGCGATTGACCACCACAAAGACCAAACCTATTTCTTGTTTCCGGCCACCCGCAACGCCTTTAGTCAGACCTTATTTCCCCTTGGTGGCATGACGAAGACTGAGGTTCGCGCCCACGCCGAAAGGCTTGGCCTTGTGACGGCCAACAAGCCCGAGAGTCAGGAGATTTGCTTTATTCCCGACGATGACCACACTCGCTTCGTTCGGGAACACCTTGGGAATCCTGATGCCGCCGGCGATATTGTCGACGAGGATGGCAATATTTTAGGCCAACACGATGGCTACTTTAGGTTCACTATCGGTCAGCGTCGAGGCATAGGCATTTCTGCCAGCCATCCCTTATATGTACTCAAGATACAAGCGGCAGCCAAGCGTGTGGTCGTTGGACCGGCAGACAGGTTGGTTGAACAGGGGCTCATCGCCTCTGGCATGAACTGGTTTAGACGCCCTGACAAGAATGAGAAAATCGACGCACGCATTCGCCATAATGGTGGACTTATTCCCTGTGAAGTCGAGGGCGACGACCCCATCACCGTGAGATTTAAGGCGCCCGCGAGGGCGATCGCACCCGGCCAGGCAGTCGTGCTTTACGCTGGAGACGAAGTGCTGGGAGGCGGATGGATCGACCGCGCTCTATGAACCACCAGTTTCAGAACCCTGCCTTCATCGAGGAGGCGCTCACGCACACCAGCTGGGCATATGAAAATGGCGGCCAGCACAATGAGCGCTTGGAGTTTCTGGGTGACGCGGTACTACAGCTGACCTGTACAGATCTCCTCTACGCGCGCTTTCAGGAAGCCAGAGAAGGCGTGCTTCACAGTTACCGTGTCCAGTTGGTCAGCACCGTTCACCTGGCAAAGCTCGCCCGCGCTTGGGGTCTTGGCGACAAGGTAAAGCTTGGAAAAGGCGAAGATGCGACCGGCGGTAGGCAGAAGGAGCGGCTGCTGGCTGGGCTTTTTGAGGCGGTCTTGGGTGCAATCTATTTGGATGGTGGGTTTGAGGCCGCTCAGGCCGAGGTAAGGCACGCACTCGAGGCCGACATCGAGGCACTGTCGGTTGGGGCAGACCCTCGGGTCACCCTCCATGAATGGTGTCAGCGGGTGCACAGATGCCCACCAGTTTATGTGGTAATCGATCAAGATGGCCTCCCTCACGAGCGTGTGTTTTCAGTTGAAGTCAGCCACCCTGATGGGGTGATGGGCCAAGGCTCAGGACGGTCAAAGAAAGCAGCCTCGATCGCCGCTGCCCGTGCGGCTGTGGACGGGGGCTTCATCGATTGAAACGCATTGTAGCCATCGATCTTGGCGGCAGCCCAAGCCATTGCGCAGTCGCCCCGGAAAACCGTCGCCCTCACTGTCCAGAGACCATCGGTGCGCTCATTGCATCAACCCGCGAACGGTGGCCTAAAGCAGACCTAGAGGTCGGGTTTTTTCACGGTGGCATCCCCACAATGGCTCAGATGACCGCCTGCGAAGGGCTTCCCATGCGCCTATCGGTGCACCCAGCCGACCTTAGCCCCGACAACGCCAAGGGTTTTCGAGATGCGGGCGGGGTCATGATTGAGCTCGAAGCCATGAGCTTTGACCCCCACACCCTCAGAACAAACCTCCGCCAATACACCCCTGACCGGGTTCGCTTGATGGCCAAAAACCTTCAACAGATGGGTTTTAAGGTGGGTGTTCACCTGGTCACCGGCCTTCCCGGCGCAGACGTAGAAGGTGCGCTTTGCGATGTGGCCGACATTTGCGCCTCCGATCCGCCCTGGGTTGACTTTGTGCGCATTTGGCCGGCACTTGGCTTTGAGGGTGCAATCTTAAGCCGATGGGCCCAGACCGGCGCGTGGGTGCCCTGGGATTTGAATCAAACCGTCAATGTGGTCGGACAAATGGTCGAGGGCTTTGATGCTGCCGGCGTAACAGTGATTCGGCTGGGGGTTCAGCCAGGGCAGGATATTCCTGTCCGCGCTGTGGCTGGGCCAGTGCACCCAAACCTTCGGTCTAAAATCGAAGCCAGACGCTTCAGTGACCGGATTCGGTTGGCTTTGGTTGCGCTATTCCAAGCTGCCCCAAGCCAAAGCATTGGGGCTGTGGTGTTGGTTGCGGTGAACGAGAAGGATCTGGGCTGGGCCAAAGGGGTTTCAAATATCAACGGCCGAACCTTGACTGCCCATTTTGGGCTCACTTCACTGCGTTTTGTTTCGGAACCATGCCTTGAACGGGGTACGGTGCGGGTAAAGGTGGCAAAGTGAATCCTGTCGACAACCCCATCGGTGTATTTTCAATATTTTTTGGCGGCTCAATGCTGGTTTTTGTGACCATGTGGTGGGTAAGCAGCAGGAAGGGGGAGTCATGAGTGAGTCACAGGAAAACGAAGCCGTGACCGAACACCGCTATGGATCGATAGCGATTATCGGGCGCCCCAATGCAGGGAAGAGCACGCTCCTAAATCGCCTTTTAGGCCAAAAGGTTGCGATTACTTCGGACAAGCCGCAAACCACACGAAATCGTATCGTTGGCATTTACACCGAGGACCAAATGCAAGTGGCTCTGGTGGACACGCCCGGCATTCACTTTGCAAAAACGCGCATCAACCGAGCCATGGTGGCCCTTGCGGTCAACAGCCTAGAGGATGTAGACGGGGTTTGCTTTGTCGTGGACGCCGTGCGTGCAGTCGAACAGTGGCCCACAGATGGCAGCCCCATTTCCAGAGCCCTCGAGCACCTGGCGTTGGTGGTGGACAAGGCTCAAAACAAGCCCATCTGCATCGCCCTAAATAAGATCGATAAATTGCCCCGAAACGCACTCTTGCCATTGATGGCTGGGCTTGGGCAGCGGCTGCCGGGGGCTGAAATCATGCCCATTTCAGCCCTGAAGGGCCGGGGAATTGACACCCTCCTGAATCACTGGCGGGCGGTCCTCCCAGTCGGGCCGCCTATGTGGCCTGCCGACCAAATCATGGATGCATCGGAGCGATTTTTGGTCGCCGAGCTCATCCGGGAAAAAGTCTTTCGATGCACCCACCAAGAAGTGCCATACTCTACTGCGGTCGAAATCGAGCAATTCACGGAGGAGCCTCGCGAAGATGGCATCCCTTTTGTTGAGATTTATGCCCGTATATTGGTGGAACGTAATCAGCAAAAGGGCATCATCATCGGTAAGCAGGGGTCCATGCTCAAGCGAATTGGGACTGCTGCACGCAAAGACATCGCCAGACTTCTCGGCGCAAAAGTGCACCTAAATCTGCATGTCGCAGTTGCAGAGAAGTGGACCGAGAGCCAGCGCTTCCTGAACACACTCGGTATCGAGTAGCCTCGGCTAAAAAATACACTTCCTTTGAGGCCGCGACCTGCCTCAAAGGATAGGACGCGCACATGCTTCCTGTAGTTGCCATCGTGGGCCGTCCGAATGTGGGTAAATCCACCCTTTTTAATCGCCTCACGCGCACCCGAGCGGCCTTGGTCGACGACCGGCCCGGGGTCACCCGTGACCGACACTATGGGGTTGCGTCTGATGGTGCGCTCGAGATTATATTGATCGACACTGGAGGCTTCGAGCTCAATCCAGACGACAGTTTGTTCTCCTCGGTGCGGGTTCAAGCTGAAGCAGCCATCCAAGAGGCTGACCTCATCTTGTTTGTGGTCGACCAAAAAGCAGGCCGCACCCCGACAGACGACCAAACCGCGTCAGTCCTTCGAAAGGCCGCGAGCAGAAATTCAAAAAACCCACCCGTACTCTTGATTGTCAACAAGTGTGACAACGACAAAGCAGAGATTCATGCCGCCGACTTTTGGGGCTTGGGCCTAGACAATATGCTTTGCATCTCAGCTGAGCACGGCCGTGGCTCTTTTGACCTGTGGTCTTTAATCGGTGAAAATCTGGCCAACTCAATGGCGACTGAGGCCGAAGAGGAAGACGAAAACGAAATTCGTATCGCCGTGTTGGGTCGGCCCAATATCGGAAAGTCTACCCTCATCAATCGGCTGGTCGGTGAGGAGCGCCACGTCGTACACGATGCACCAGGCACCACCATGGACTCCATCGATTCCGTGGTCGAGATAGACGGGCAAACCTATCGCTTCATCGACACAGCAGGCGTTCGCCGGCGCGCAAAAATCGATGACCGCTTAGAGATTTTTGCCGCCACACGGGCAATTCGGTGCATCGAGCGTTGCCACATTATATTGCTCGTTGTCGATGCGACAGAGCCTGTTTCCCACCAAGACGCGCGGCTTGCGGCCCTCATTGAGGACCGTGGTCGTGGGGTTTTGATTCTATTCAATAAATGGGACAAGGTCGCCCCAGACCCAGAACGCAATGTGCGCGTTGTAGACGATGAACGCGATCAGCGCCTACCGCACCTCAAGTGGGCCCGCGCCTTGTATATTTCCGCGCTGACCGGAAAGGGGTGCCGTCTCATCATTCCAGAGACCACCAAGATTTACGCAGAGTTCAACAAACGCATCAAAACCGCAGAGTTGAACAACTTTCTGGAGGCTGCAATCGATGCGAACTCCGTGCCACAGCATCATCATCGGCCCGTCAAGCTCAACTACATGACTCAAACCCGTGTGCGACCGCCTACATTTGCGGTGTGGGCCAACACCCCCGATGGCGTTCCAGAGGCTTATCGGCGATACTTGGAGAACCGATTGCGCTCCACTTATGGTTTTGGTGGCACCCCCATTCGGGTTCAGTTCCGCCAAAAACGGCGCATAGGCCAGGATCCAGGCCAATGATTCGTGTCCTAGAGGACCGGGTCATCAACAAGATAGCTGCAGGAGAGGTGGTTGAGCGGCCGGCAAGCATCGTGAAGGAGTTGGTCGAAAATGCCATCGATGCCGGCGCCAAGGTCATCCGCGTCGAGTTGAAGGCGGGAGGAAAGTCCCTGATTCGCGTATCTGATGACGGCTCAGGGATGGACAAGCATGACGCAACTTTGTGCCTAGAGCGTCACGCCACCTCTAAGATTCGGTCCGACGAGGACCTGTTTAGTGTCCAGTCTCTCGGGTTTAGGGGTGAGGCGCTTCCAAGCATCGCAGCCATCGGCCGGTTTGAGTTGCTGACCAGACTGCAGGGCACAGAGGTTGGGACCCGAATCGTTGTTGAGGGTGGAAAACTTGTAGACCTAAGTGATGCAGGCTGCCCCGAGGGCACAGATATCTCATTGCGGTCCATCTTTTTCAACATCCCGGCCCGCAGGAAATTTTTGCGCACTGCAGCAACAGAACTCTCTCACTGCATTGAGGCCGTCACACGGCAGATGCTCTGTCGTCCACAGATCGACATTGAGGTCATTGCCGATGGGCGAACTGTACTGCGCCATGCAGCGGGTGAGGATGGCGCAAAACGTGCGGGTGCGCTTCTTGGGCCGCATGGGTCAGCCCTCGTCCCCGTTTCCTTTGTTGATGGGACCATGAGCACTGTGGCACTGATGAGCCCAGTTGGCGTCCACCGAGGGAGCAGTCGTGGGGCCAGCTATTTGTATGTGAACGGCCGATATGTTCAGGACATGGTGCTGCGAAGAGCGGTGCGCGAGGCCTACCGAGGTCTGGTCCCCAAAGGTCGCTTTCCAACTGTCGTTATTCAGGTCACAGTCCCACCAGATCATGTCGACGTCAACGTTCACCCCGCCAAGACCGAGGTCCGCTTTCGCTTTGCTTACGATCTGACTGATGCGGTATCCAAGGGGCTTCGGTTCGGTCTTGAGGGCCATGGAATTAAAAAGCCTGTGGCCACCGAGTCTCGATACCTGCCAAGCGAAAAAGTACAATTGACGCCTCAGCCGACGCTACCCTTGCGCGCCTCGCCAGGGCCGATTTTTAGCCCCCGCCCCGAGCGCCTGAGCGAAGCTGAATCCACAAGGCGGTCATCAGTCGAGACCGGTCATTTCGAAACAACTTCTTCGCCCTTTATTTTGCCTCGGGACCTAGCAGGCGCGGCAACCCAGGCGGATTCGCGAGATTTATTGCCTGTCCCATGCTTTGCTGACCTGAAGGTGCTCGGCCAACTCGCGAAAACATATATCTTGTGCGAAGGAGCGGGGGAGTTGGTGGTAATCGATCAACATGCAGCCCACGAAAGGGTAATGCTTCACCAGTTGATGCAATCCCCACAGCGCCACCTGGGTACAGGAAAGCGTTTTTTGAGCCCGATGGTCATCGAACTCTCACCCGCCCGAGCAGCCGCCTTAGGGGCACACGTTGACGCCCTGACCCGCTACGGTTTTGAGATTGAGCCCTTTGGAGGCGATAGCTTTGCCCTAAAGTGCGTGCCGGCAGCCCTCGCCAAGCTTGACCACACCCGGCTAATCGAGGATGTCGCCGACGATATCGCAGAGGGTGGAGATGGCCGCCCCGCTGCGGATGTAGTGGAACATGCGTTGGCCACGATGGCTTGCCACAGCGCCATTCGTGCTGGCCGGTTCTTGTCTTCATATGAAATGCGCGCCCTCCTTAGCGCCACCGACAGGGTCGACTTTTCAGTCTGCGCCCATGGTAGGCCTGTTTCTATTCGCATCAGTAGCGCCGAACTAGAAAAGCGTTTTCATCGGATTTAGCATGGGCACCTTGTTGATCGCGGGCACAACAGCCTCGGGTAAGTCCGCTACAGCCATTCGTCTGGCCAAACGCTATGACGCCGTCATCGTAAGCGCCGATGCCATGACCGTTTATAGGGGTCTCGATGTGGGCACCGCAAAGCCCTCCCTGGAAGAGCAAGAAGGGGTTGTCCATTTCGGCATCGACACCCACGACCTGATGGACTCCTCAGACGTCTCTGACTTCATCACCTTGGTCGACCAAACCCTGGCGGCACACCCGAAAGTCATCATTGTAGGGGGCACGACTTTTTGGCTCTCAGCCCTGGTTCATCCCTTGGCGGAATTACCGCCAGCAGACCCGGACCTTCGGGCCGAACTCTCAGCACTTGAACGGCCACACACAGCACTCCAGGCACTGGACCCTCAAGCTGCTGCACGGCTGCACCCAAATGACAAGGTTCGGGTCGTTCGGGCCTTGGAGGTGTTCCACCTGACTGGAATGACGCAAACTGCCCTGCACGCCCTGGGCCCAAGTCGGCCGCCCATTGATGCTGAGACCGTGTGGATGGACTCGGACGACCTTCGGGAGCGAATTGAACAACGGGTCGATGGCATGTGTGAGCGAGGGTACATTGCTGAGGTGGATTGGGCGCTTGGCCATGACCCTAAAGCCACATCCAAGCCGCTCCAGAGCTTTGCCTACCGGCATTTAGTGTCTGCAAATCAAGGAAAAATCAGCGAACCTGAGGCACTCCGATGCACGGCCCGCGACACCTGGC
Organism: Deltaproteobacteria bacterium UBA796; assembly: GCA_002296975.1. Taxonomy (GTDB): domain Bacteria; phylum Myxococcota_A; class UBA796; order UBA796; family UBA796; genus UBA796. Next base: position 7,806 of record DBIS01000321.1, read on the forward strand.
AATACGCCCGAAAGCAGCGTACTTGGGCGCGAAACCTCAATTGGACTCAATCCCCAGCCGGAGACATCGACGACATCGCCAAGCGGTGTTTTGAAAAGAAAAGCAAATAGGCTCTTGACCTCACACCCTTAAGGTGATTTCATGTAGAGGTGTTGACAGGTCAACACTGCTGTTCAAGTTCCTACGAAGCGCTTCCGTATTCGAAACTTGGACCACCAGGAGCAGAGCATGGGTCAAGGGCGAAAAATGTGTGCACAACAGGCCAGCTTGCTGTTCTTATGTTTGAGCGTTTCCGCCGGTTGCGGCGAAATCCGCTATCGAGATGTGATCGCACCAACCAAGCCCATCCATCGCATCGAAATAAACGGAGATTCAGGCGTGGTTGAGATTGTACCCGCCGACTCTCCACGGGTTGAGTTTGCCGTCAGAGCCCCAGATGGCGTGGCGACCGTTAGCCATGAAGAGCAAGACGGGGTTTTGACTGTGAATGCCCGATGTCGCACACCAATCTTATGTGGTGTCGACACAGAGATTCATGTTCCCGACGGCGTGGCGATTTCCATAGCACTCAACAAAGGTGAAGTTTGGGCCACCGGAGTAGCCGATCTCAACATCAGCCTGGGTGAAGGGTCGATTGATGTGGAGACCATTGGACGGACCACAGTTCAGCTGGGCCAGGGGAACGTAAGGGTGGTCAGCGTTCACCCTGAGCAGTTGCGCGTCGCGGTTGGAAAGGGCAACATCGATGTACAAGTCTCACCAGAAGTGTGGAACATCTCCATCGTTTCCGCCCAAGAGCAAGTTGTGGGCGTGACGCACGACGACGCCGCACTCAATATGATGGAGCTCGTGGCGCCTGCGGGACATGTCTCGGTTCGCAATCTCGATACCATGGTTGTCGCCGCCACACCTTGACCTCTGCCCCCATCTCGCCGTACCCTCTATTGCGGAGGCCGTGTGGGCTTAATTGGCGCTATTTTTTTGTGCAGCATTGCCAATGCTGGGGTTGTTGCTGACGCCGTAGCAGGCGCTCGCGTAGCACTTGTAGGGCAGGATACAGAACGCGCCGAGAGCCTGTTGCTGCAAGCCCGCATGTCTGTCCCGAACGAAACAGAGATTCTGGATGCCGCGCTGGTCGCAGAGCTGCTTTACCTAGAGGGCTTGCTTTGGCGGGTGAGAGGCTTCAGGCGGGAGCGGGATGTGGACCGGTTCCGAAATGCGCTGTCGGTTTTTCCGAAGTTAAAGTGGGCGCGAGAGATTGTACCCAGCAAGGACGACAGGGCCTATTTTGAGGCACTTCGGGATGAAATCCTCCAAAGGGATCCCGTCCCAACTGGTGTACCCCAAGCCCGAGGAATGTTGGTCGCCTTCGTTGACGGTGTCGAGCATGGCCATATGCACGCCGTGCGAAGCGGCCCCCATGTGGCGCAGGTCCGATGCCCCGATGGCGCTGTGTCTGGGCGTTGGACCGAGTTTAGCAGTCAGCTCAAATGGCTGGACCTCTGTGAAGAATCCGTTGACCTGGGCCAAAATCCACCCAAAACCGAACCCGACGCTTTTGCCCTCATGTCCACCAATGCGAATGCGGGTCCAGAGCCACTGGTCTGGGTCGAGCCCCAAAGGCAGCGGCGACAGTTTAAGTTGGCGCCTATCAGTAAACGAAACTTGTGGATTGGGGCCAGCGCCCTCGGTGCTGTCGCCATCGGCACTTACGCCGGGGCCATGTCAGCACGCTCAACCTATGACGACCTACAAGGCCCGCTCAGAAATTCAAAAGCCCTCGAAGCTCAACGTGCCACAACAAACACCTTGGTAGGGGCATCTGCGATGAGCGGGGCGCTCAGCATCGGCCTGGCCTTGGTGGCGACTTTCACAGGCGAGTTTTAGTCCCGATGCAGTTTTTACCTTCCAATAAAGACTGAACGGAATACGCGGCCGACATGGACTTTACACTCGAATTTGAGCGGCCGATCGTGGAGCTTCGCCAGCGAATCGAAGGGCTCCGCGAGATTGAGCGAACCCAGGGCACCGATTTTTCTGGCGCCATCGAACAACTCGAGCGTCAAGCCGACGTCTTGCTGGACCAGGTTTTCTCCACACTGACGCCATGGCAGCACACGCTTTTAAGCAGACACCCCAGCCGTCCGTATCTTTTAGATTATGTGGCTGGCCTATTTACGGATTGGACCGAGTTGCACGGTGACCGCGCTGGCCATGAGGACCACGCCCTCGTGGGTGGGCTAGCTCGATTTGGGGGGACACCCGTCATGGTTATCGGCCACCAGAAGGGCCGAAACACAAAGCAAAATATTCTTCGCAATTTCGGGATGGCCCGACCTGATGGCTACCGAAAAGCACTGCGCCTCATGGAACTCGCCAATCGCTTTGGGCGCCCCATTTTCACCTTTATCGACACCCCTGGGGCCTATCCAGGCATTGACGCCGAAGAACGGGGACAAGCAGAGGCCATCGCTCGAAACATCATGGAGATGTCTACTTTTACCGTGCCGATTATTTGCACAATCATCGGCGAGGGTGGCTCAGGTGGGGCACTCGCGGTGGGGGTCGGAAATCGTGTTTTAATGCTGGAAAACTCGGTCTATTCTGTGATTTCACCCGAGGGCTGCGCAGCGATACTGTGGCGCGACCGTGCCGAAGGTCCGAAGGCCGCGGAGGCGCTAAAGGTCACCGCAGCGGACTGCTTCAAATTGGGCGTGGTCGACCAGGTGATTGCAGAGCCACGGGGCGGTGCTCACCGCAACCCAGAAAAGGCCATCTCAAACCTTGGGGTAGCCTTGCGCGAAAACCTCGACCAGCTGTTGACAATGTCCGGTGAAGCTCGAAAGCAAGACCGCTACGACAGATTCCGTGCCATGGGCTCCTTTTTTGAGGGGCAAGCAGAATAGCCGTGGCAAAAGAACTGACGCTGAGGGGTGGTGGAGTCCTGCGTGGGCGGTTTCGGGTTCCTGGAGATAAGTCCATTTCTCATCGCGCACTGATCCTAAACGCGCTCGCTGTGGGTGAGGCCCACTTGACGGGGCTTTTAGACTCAGAGGATTTACATGCCACAGCCCGGTGTCTAGGGCAGCTTGGCGTTCAAATCGAGCCAAGTCGAATTATCGGCAGAGGTGGAAAATTTAGCGCCCCGGATGAGCCTCTAGATTGCGGCAACTCCGGCACAACCATTCGGTTATTGATGGGCTTATTGGCTGGGCAGCACTTCAAAGTCACCCTTACCGGTGACCGCTCCCTGCGCGGAAGGCCCATGGCAAGGGTGGCCGGCCCCCTTTCAAAACTTGGGGCACTTTTTGAGAAGGGCGTATCCTCTGCACCCCTGAGCATGTCCGGAGGAGCCATCGTTAACCAAAGCGTACAAAGCTCGGTGGCATCGGCTCAAGTCAAGACTGCCGTCCTACTCACCGCGGTCCAAGGTGAGGGACTGCTGGAATTCATTGAGCCGACGACCAGTCGGGATCACACCGAGCGAATGATGCGCGCGATGGGTGTCGTTTTCGAAGATGAAGTGCTCCCCGATGGCCGGCATCGCATTCGCTTGGGTGGCCCACAGAGACTCAAGGCCGTCGATGTCGATGTTCCCGGTGACATCTCTTCTGCTGCTTTCTTTATTGTCGCCGCCTCTATTTTGGCGGGCTCAGACATCACCATCTGCCACCTGGGCGTCAACCCCAGCCGGACCGGCATTATTGACGCGCTCCAAAAAATGGGCGCCAACATCACCATAATGAATATGCAAACGATTTCGGGAGAGCCTGTGGCGGATATCCGAGTGCGGTCTGCGGCCCTTCACGGGGTTCACATCGACGGCGATCTGATTCCACGAATGGTGGACGAACTACCGGTACTGGCGGTTGCGATGGCATGCGCCACCGGGCGCAGCACGGTCCGAGATGCTCTCGAACTTCGGGTAAAAGAGTCAGACCGTATCGCGGGCATCTTGAAAATCGTGACCGCCATGGGCTGCGCGGTGACCGACACCCCAGAAGGGTTCACCATCGACGGATGTGACGGCCGCAGCACCGCCGCAATCTCGATAGACGCAACCGGTGACCATCGCATCGCCATGGCAGCCGTGGTCGCAGGATTGAAGAGTGGAGACGAAACAAGGGTGAGCGGCGGGGAGGCCATTGCCAGTTCCTTTCCGCAGTTTATGAACCTCCTGGAGCAAATTCGTGCCTAAAAGAATTGTTATCGCCATCGATGGGCCCGCCTCATCAGGAAAAGGGACCGTCGCCAGAGCGGTGGCCAGGTCGCTCGGCTTCGCCTACATCGACACGGGCGCCATGTATCGTTGTGTGGCATTGCTCGCGTCACGGGCCGGACTGAGCCTGTCGGACGCCGACGGGCTCAGCCAACTTACCGACAGGCTTCGTTTTGAGTTTGTGTGGCTGGGCGGCATGTTGTCCATCGTGGTCAATGGCGAGGACCTTTCTGATGCAATCCGCTTTGAGTCCGTCGGGCGAGGGGCCTCAAACGTCGCCGTTCACGCCCAAGTCCGGTCAGCCCTGGTGCTCCGCCAAAGAGCGATGGCAGATGAAGGTGGCGTGGTCATGGACGGCCGGGACATCGGCTCTGTCGTGCTCCCTGATGCTGCCTTGAAAATATATCTCGACGCCAGCGTGGACGTTCGCGCCAAACGACGCCACCAAGAGCTGATCCAAAAAGGCCAATCCATCCCACTGGAGACCATTCGTGCACAGGTATCAGAGCGCGACCAACAGGACCGAGAACGGACGGAATCACCATTGGTCCAGGTGGATGATGCGGTCTACTTGGATACCAGCGCCCTCAGCCCTCAGCAGGCCGCCCAAATTATTATCGACTTAGCTTGGGAGCGGGCTTGACCGACTGCCTTTTTAGCAATAGTAGAGGCGGTCTTCGAGGGGTATCTCCCTCTCGAAGGTAAAAAACCAACAAAACAGGGTTCTAGTCAACACGAATGGTTCGTGGTGAGCAGAACACAACAACTCAAGCACGCACAGCGCCGAACGAACACAGCAAGGCAGCTGGCGTCCAAAAAAAAACAATCAATATGAACATCGATACCAATGTTGCGGAACTAGACCGCGACCAGTTTGCCGCCATCTTCGACGAATACCTCGACCAGAAAAGCATCAAAGAGCAAACGGTTGTCACCGGCAAGGTGATCAACATCGATGGTGACTGGATCACCGTCGACATCGGCTACAAGGCTGAAGGCTCTATCTCTCGGAATGAGTTTCTGAACGAAGAGGGCGAACTCACCATTGAGGTCGGTTCAGACGTCGATGTTTATCTCGACTCCATGAGCGAGGCCGATGGCACGCTTAAGCTTTCCAAGCGTCGGGCTGACCAAATGAAGGCCTGGGAAGACATCGCCACAGCTCACGAAGCTGGCGAAACCGTCAAGGGCACCATTATTTCACGCGTAAAGGGCGGCCTCTCGGTCGACATCGGCGTCAAGGCATTCCTTCCAGGTTCACAGGTCGACCTTCGCCCCGTCAAGAACCTCGAGAAAATGCTGGGCTTGGCCCTCGAGTTCAAGATTATCAAATTCAACAAGCGCCGTGGAAACATCGTGCTCAGCCGGCGCGTCCTCCTCGAAGAGGACCGCAAGGTCAAGCGGACCGAGACCCTCAAGGATCTCGAGATCGACGCCATTATGATCGGTGTGGTCAAAAACATCACCGATTACGGCGCCTTCATCGACTTGGGCGGTATCGACGGCCTGCTTCACATCACCGATATGACCTACGGTCGCATCACCCATCCTTCTGAGATGGTTGAGGTTGGCCAAGAGGTTGAGGTCAAGGTGCTCAAGTTTGACGCCGAGTCTCAGCGTGTCAGCCTGGGTTGCAAGCAGATTCGTCCCGACCCATGGGCCGAGGTCGACCTGCGTTACCCCGCCGGCGCTATTGTTCGAGGCAAGGTTGTATCCATGCCCGACTATGGTTGCTTTATAGAGCTCGAAGACGGCATTGAAGGCTTGGTCCACATCTCAGAGATGACCTGGAACAAGCGCGTCAAGCACCCCAGCAAGCTCGTTGAGCTCAATGCTGAGGTGGAGGCCGTCGTCCTCGACATCGACCTTGAGCAGAAGCGCATCAGCCTGGGCATGAAGCAGCTGGGTGACAACCCTTGGGATGTCGTCGAGCAGACCTACCCGGTTGGCACTCTCATCAAGGGCAACGTCCGCAACATCACCGATTTCGGCATCTTTGTCGGCATCGAGGATGGCATCGACGGCCTGGTTCACATCAGTGAGCTGGCTCCCAACCGCGTCGATCGGGTCACCGACATCCTCCAAGAGGGTGACGAGGTCCTCGTGAAGTGCATCGAGGTCGACAAGTCCGGGAAGATTCGTCTCTCCCGCAAGGCGGCCCTCGGTGAGAGCCTCGGCGGTGGTGGTACCGTCGCCCAGGCCTAAGCCACTCGAGCGAACTGCTCAATGAAAACCCGCGTCCCGCTTCGGATCAAACGATTGTTCCCGGAGCGGGACGCGGACATTGAGCTCCCTGCGCTCATGAGTGAGCACGCCGCGGGCATGGATGTGCGCGCGGCCATTACGGAGTCACTCGTGCTCCGTCCCGGAGATCGCGCTGCGATCCCCACCGGCCTCGCCATGGCCGTTCCCCCCGGTACCGAAGTGCAAGTCCGACCCCGCTCGGGGCTGGCTATTCGCCACGGGGTTACCGTCATCAATTCCCCCGGCACCATCGACGCGGACTATCGCGGTGAGGTGGCGGTCTTGCTGGTGAATCTCGGCCAGGAGGACTTTGTGGTGGAGCGCGGAATGCGCATTCCCCAGCTGGTTGTCAGCCTGCTCGCGCCGGTCGAAGTGTTCGAGGTCGCCGAGCTCGATGAGACCGAGCGTGGCGTCGGAGGATTTGGGTCCACTGGCACC
>DBIS01000203.1 GCA_002296975.1 Deltaproteobacteria bacterium UBA796
ACTTTCCGGGCCCAGCCCCCATGTCTACCGAGGTGTCATTGGTGTAGATTTCGATGTTTCCGATGGCATCACCCGGCATCTCCAGCGACGCGTTGAGGGTAAACTCCACCGTTTTTCCTGCCCCGAGATTGAGGGATGTCGACGTTTCACCATCGGCGCGTCGCAGGTTGGAGAAAACCTCGACGCCCATATTGTCTCCAGGGTCTGTGATCTTGACATGGGTCACGATCAACATCGAGTCGCCGGTGTTGGTGACCCGGAAGGCCTCCATGCGTCCACTGGACACGGGCATGGGCTTAAATTGAATCTCGGTGGGGTAAACCTCCAACAACCCGTTGGCTTCTGCGGTGGCGCCACCGTCGGTCTTGGATGAATAGGTCTGGTCGTTACCAGTGCAGGCGATGACAGCGGGAAGAAAAAAGAACACAAAGCGCATGAGGCCTCCAGGTACGAGTTCCCGATAGCTTAGCGAGGGTTGCTGCGGTATGTCCAGCCCATGGAAATGCCTCAGTCATTGTCGGTCAGAATTGAAATTCCGAAAGGTGGGTTCCTCAAGCGCAGACCCGATGGAAGCATCGATTTTATGTCGCCCTTTCCATCACCTTTTGCCTATGGCTCAGTCATCGACACCCTCGCGCCAGATGGCGATCCAGAGGATGCTTTGGTGATCGGCGCATCACCGGAGGTGGGTGCCACGGTGAGCTATCCGGTTTGGGGCCGTGTTCGTTTTGTGGATGGGGGCATTGCGGATGACAAATGGGTGATAGGTCCCACCACGATTTCAGATAGTCAATGGAGAGGTGTCGAGCGATTTTTCAAGTTTTATGCTGTGGCCAAACGGGGGTTGTACATCTTGCGTCCCAGGTCTGGGCCCACCCATTTTAAAGGTGTTGAGCGCAGTCATCAAACTTCCGGTTAAGGATGGGTAAAAGGCCTTTGGAGGGTCCATGTTTCGAAGTATGGCAAAGCGGGCGATTAAAAAAGCCCTGGGCATCGATACCCCACAACCCGGAACGTACCCGTCGCCACCGGCTGCGGTGCCACCCCCACCAAGCCCGGTGACGCCCAAAGCTGCGCCCCTAAAGGCTGAGGCGCCAACAGCGCAGCCGGCGGCTCCTGAACCTGTGGCAGACCCGGTAGCGAAAGAAAATCCAAAGCCGGCCAAGAAAAAACCTGCTGCTAAAAAGAAAGCACCGCCGAAGAAAAAGGCCGCTCCCAAGAAAAAAGCTGCCGCCGCCAAGAAAAAGCCGGCTGCTAAAAAGAAGGCCAAGTCCAAGAAAAAGCCGGCTGCCCCTAAAGCCGCGTTTTCAGTCGCTGAGGTTCAGGAAATCCTAGACGATATGGTCCGGCCAGCCCTTCAGGGTGATGGCGGCGATATCTCATTAATAAAAATTGAAGACAACGATATTTTTGTTCGCTTGGTGGGTGCATGCAACACATGTCCGAGTGCCGTCATGACCATGAAGTTGGGCGTCGAGGCGCTGTTGCGCGAAGAATTCCCGGCCATGAGAGAGCTTATTCAGGTTGATCCAGGGCTCACCGCCGAGGCGTAGCTTGACCACAGAGCCGGTACGTGGCCCGCTTTTAGCCATCCTTGCTTCAGCCAGTCGGCCACCGGATGGTCAACGCTGACTTTTCCCACATACAGCTCGTGAATGTCTCCGCCGGCATCCAGCCAAGCCCTCACCTTGTTTCTGCCCACCAAGTACACGGTGTCTTTGGCATAAACGCCCGGCTTTGAGGGGTCGTCGAGGCCCCGCTTGATGCGCAAGCAAATGCCCCAAGCCAGTCCGGGGCTGACGCGCTCGCAAAGGTCGGCATACAAGTCCCGAAAGCCCAGATGGCGGGCGAGGGAGATGGCTCGGCACACTTCTGCTTGCCGGGCCAACGCACCCGGGCTCGCAGTACCCGAGCATTCCTCCGCCACCATGGCCAGCCCTTCTTCTGTGGCCAATGAGCCAGGCAGTCCCGTCACAAAGCATCGTAGGGGCTGTCGCTCTCCGTTGGTTGCACGTTGAACGTGGACGTCGATCTCGTGAACCACCAGTCGGGTGAGGTCAGCGGCCCTAAAATTGGATTTTGGATTGATTCGAATGAGTTTTTTGGCGCTATCCACCAACACCCGCGCGCTCATCACTTCATCGGTTTCGATGTGCCAATCGGCCATTTTTCGGGCATCAAAGGCGCACTCAAAGTGTGCAATCAGTTCGGCCGCTCCCACGTCGAGTGGTTCAGTCGGGCTATCGGCAGGGTAGCTTGCCGCAAGGGTTGTCTCGTCGGGGTACCAACCAGAGTTGAGGTTCAAGCGGTCAAAGTCCGCGGCACTTCGGGTGTGCAGTGCCGTGATTAAGAGGGCCACACCATCGATACATTCCCCGACCAGCGCGCCGGCCGGGTGGTCTCGAGGTGGCTGTATTTTGTCGAGCTGAACCCGGAGCGAATCGGCATCTTCCAGGGGGAGGTAAGCGAACGGTGGTGCCTCACAACCCCTCAAAAAAGCCCGCCTAGCCGCTCGGGCATTGGTGGGATTCAGATGGCGAGAAAAGGCCACTTGCTGTAGCAGAGAGTATAGGGCCT
>DBIS01000082.1 GCA_002296975.1 Deltaproteobacteria bacterium UBA796
GCACGGGCTGAAACGGTCTTCGACAAGCCGGCTTTTGCCTTCAGTGCCAGAAATCGACGCTGCATTATCCCGGCCTCAGGATTTTATGAATGGACCACAGGCCCCTCTGGGAAGGAGCCGTGGCTGTTTAGCCCACCGAAGCCGGACATCTTCTGCTTTGCAGGCCTGTGGTCTGTGTGGGCCGCCACCGACGGTGCTGTGACCTACACCGCGACCATTCTCACCACCACAGCCAACGAAACAATGACGCCGTTCCATCATCGTATGCCGGTCATTTTGGACAAAGCGGGCTCCTCACAATGGCTGGACCACCGGTGCACTCAAGCAGCCATGCTGCGCCCATTGCTCGTCCCCACGCCCCAATCCACGATCATCCACACCCGAGTCAGCACCCGTGTAAATAAGGTCGCCAACGACGATGCAGCCTGCATGGCACCCGTGTGACCCCCATGGCCCCACCCCCAATGATAGGCTCCAAGCATAGGAGTCTATCGATGGCGCACCGAAATGCAGGCTTGGCTTTATTTATCGCCCTTACACTTGGCTGCGGAGGTGACGTCGACCCTATGGCGGATATCGACAAACGCTACACCCGCGTCATGGTCGACCTGGCTGCCGCTGACAGAGATGCTGCCCGCAATGTTCGAAACCGCCAAGCCAGAAAGCGGAAAGTCGCTGCGGAGACAGCCAGAACAACTTTTTTCAAGTCTCAATCTTTTCGAGACGCCGTCGCCAACGCTGAAACTTCTACATTTCCTGGGACCGAAGCGAAGCTTGAGGCCTACAAACGTCACGAACTCATCGCGAGCAGTTGGACCAAAAAAGAAAAAAAGGAAGAGGCACGGCTTCTCAGTCGATTGGATGAACTCAACGGTATCGAGGCTGTATGGGCGAGCCCCGACGGCAAAACTGAGGTGCCCCTCAACACAGGCTGGCGCCATCTTTCCAAGACCGCAGACACCCTCAGCGAGGCAGACAGAGAGGCCCTCGCAGCGAGCTACATCGAACACCGGATGCACCTGGTCGGCACCGACCTACAAGCCCTCATCAAACTGCGAAACACCGTGGCCAAGCGTGCCGGCTTTGCAAACTACTTGGACCTCGCCCTCGCGAGCCAGGGCTTGAAGGCCGACGATATCGACGGCATCATTAAGGAGCTATCAGCTATCGTTGGCCCCCTCGCGATCGAGACTGAAAAAGCCATCGCAGCGGAGGCCAAGGCCACCGGTGTGGCCAACAATTTCGCCAACCGCATGATGATCCGTCGAAAATTGGGCCTCGAATCGGGCCGGGACGCCGCCGACTCTTACTTTGATGCAGACCTCGCCGAAGAACGGGTCAAAATAGCACTCAACGACATGGGCATCGAAACCAAAGGCTGGCAAGTCTACTCTGGGCCCAGCCGCTACACCCGTTCGGGGGTGTATGGGTTCCCTGTACGCCCACCAAACGCCATCGCCATCGTCATGAGCAATGACCGCCGGTGGACCATGTGGCAATACGAAGCGATCGCCCACGAGGGAGGCCACGCAGTTTGGTGGCAAGCGATCTCGGAAGAGGCCGCCAAGAGCCCGCCCATGTGGGAGCCGACACCACCGTGGTTTGAAGGTTTTGCGCAATTCTTTGAACGGCTTGTATACGAGCCAGGCTTTCACGCCAGATACGTTCCCGAGCTACCAAAAGAACACCGCAAAAAGCTTGCTCAATGGCGCGCGCGCTCCGTCGCCAGCTCCATCCTCAGCTCGATTGTACAAACCCAGGTTGAGCGCCGACTGTATGAGGACCCAAATAGCCTTGAGGCCATCACCCGCTTTGCTGCCAAGACACGCTCAGCCCTCACCCAAGCACCCGTGGCACCCACCACCGAGGGTGGCCTCACATACGACCCCGCACTGCTGAGCGCTATCCTTTGGACCTATCCCGCATACAGTCAAAACTACCTGTTCAGCGCGATGACCGAGGCGTGGATGTGGGCTGCGGTCACGGAAGAACTGGGCAATCCGATTGGAAACCCAAAGTTGGGCCCCCTGCTTAAATCCAAGCTCATCCGCGCACAAAGCGACCTTCCGACCGCCCTCAGTCAGATGACCGGTGGCGACCGAAGCGCAGCGCTTCGCGATTACCTCAAAACCCATGCTCACGGTTCATCGCAATGAAGATTTGGCTGATTTTTCTGGTTTGGTTTCTGCCCCTCGAGGCCTCTGCTGACACAGACTGGGCTGCCGTCGATTCACGGTCCGAGACCGTCTATAAGACGGCTAACTACGGGATTTTCGCTGGAATCGCCATAAGCATAGGCGGTGGCCTTTCTGGAAACACCCCGCTTCAAACTGCCGGAAGCCTGACATATTTCGGGTCTGGGCTGGCCATGGCCGGGTCGGCACTTCGACAAAGACGGAGCATAGAAGAGCGGGGGGTCAAAGTCAGCGGCGTATGGGGCTACGCATCGTGGACCCTCCAAGCGGCCTCCATCGGCTTGGGTGAAGCGGCGGCATGGTATGAAAACAGCCTCACCCTTGACCCAGACGGCAATGTTCGCCCAGAAGACGTGGGCCCCTTGCTAACCTTGATCCTCGGCAGCATTGCTTCGTCAATCGGCGCCACCCTGACCGCCTCCAAACAACACCACGAAAACATCTACAGAAGAGGCTTGATCGGCAGGGTATCCGCTGAAAAATCATCTTCAGGGTTTCGTATGGCGATCAATCCGCTTGTTAGCATCGATGGCACACTGGGCTTGGGTGCCACAGCGGTCTTCTAAAACTGAGCTGATTTAGCGCGCCTCACCCATGAGCCGCCCCCATCGCTCCCTCAACTGGTACAAGGCAGAAGCCCCCGCTTGAATACCGCTCACGGCATGGCGCAAATGCCCCGGGTTCCATAATTGGCCCTCAATAAGGTCATGCCCTTCATCGATTATACCGGCCTGAACGGCCATTTCAGCCAAACGCGTGTGCGGATAAATACGAATGGGCTGCATCATCAACAGGCTAAATAAGCGAAGCTGCCCCCCCAACTCTAAACGGGCATGAATCAAAAATTTCAGGATAGAGAAGAGGCTCCGGGTGTCTTCACCAGGCGCATTCAAAAAGAAGCTATATTCGACATCCATGCCATGCTTTTTGGCGATGGCAACCGTGTACAGCATGTCCTCATGACGAAAGTTCTTGTCGAGCTTTTTGAGCATATGGTCATCGACATGGTCAGGAGAAAAACTCAGCAAATTGCAGCCCGCCGCCTTGAGCCAGACCATGAGTTCATCCGGTAGGGTCTTGCGATGTTCATTGAACCAAGCTGACCACTCCACAACCACGCCGCGGGCAACAATCTCCTTGCAAATCTCGATGCTGTGACGAACGGGTATATTGAAAATCTGGTCGCAGAAAAATACCCGCTTTACCCCATGGTCTCGGACCATATACTCCAGTTCATCCACGACATCTTTGGCACTTCTCATTCGGATATTATGCCCTACCAAATACACGTCTGAGCAATGCACACACTGAAGCGCACAGCCGCGTTTGGACTGAATACCCACACTCACTGGCGAGCTTGCCAGATACGGTTGGTGGTCCACCAAGTCGCGCCTGGGGGGGGCCAAGGCTCCAAAATCAACACTGGGAGGTGGCCCGGTAAAACGCAGGGCACCATCGGCATCTCGAAAATAAACGCCCAGCACTTTTTCGGGCGTATCCAACACATCCAATAAGGCCGGAAGTCGGTGCTCTGCTTCGCCCCACACCCCAATATCGATGCCAGGAACCCGTCGCATCATCGCCTCCGCATACAGCGAAAAGGCAGTTCCACCCGCAATAATCTTAATCCCTGGGCAACGCTCTTTGAGGAACTCTATGGTGGCTTGTTGGGGGGCAAAGTCGTCGGTATGAAGATTGGGCATGCCAACTTTCATATTCCGCAGGCTGATTCCCACGACCTGGGGTGAAAACTGTTCAACACACCGACCCAGCGCTTGGTACGGCTGGTCCTTATGGAGGTTGAGGTCAAAAATTTCGACCTCATGAGCATCGAGATGCGCAGCCAAATAGGCCAAGCCAATCGGA
>DBIS01000383.1:0-1167 GCA_002296975.1 Deltaproteobacteria bacterium UBA796
GTCCGACGGGATTTATTTAAATTTTCATGGTTTTTGGTCGATTGATTGATCCGGGTCAATCTATGCTTTTTCGGATTTTAGCCCCTGTGCTTGAGCGTAATGGTGCCACGGGGTTGCTTATTTGTCCGAAGAATGGGCCGTGATCATGCGAACCCGGTCTGCGATATGGTCATCTCGTGAGGCGATCGCGAGAGAGAACTCCCAAGTGTGCAGGGGCAGTGTAAGGGTGTCAAAAGTCCGCGGGAGCTTGATGACGACCGACTTGGCAGCAGCAATAAAGGGGCACAGGTCGCCCAGCGGCTCCATCAGCGCCGAGTAATTCATGTGTTGCCTGTCCCATTCCTTTCCACCCCAAGGCGGGTCCAAAAATAGGCTGTGAACAGGATGGCTTTTGGACCAGCGTTGAAGGGTTTCGGCAGCGGGTCCGACCTCAAAATGAATGGCGTCGGACACCCCAAAATGGGCTGCATTTTTTCGGGCGAGCGCAATGCGTGTGGCACAGATGTCTCCTGCCAGGACCGTTGCACCGACAAGGGCGGCTCCGATGGCATCTGCACCCAAGCCACAGCAAGGGTCAAACACGATGTGCTCCTGTGCGGCCAACATCTCGCCGTGTTTAATGGCGATGGGGCGGGGGCTTGCGCTCAAGCGACCCTGTTCGTCATTAAAAGGTAACCAGCACCCTTGGCCTGTTTGGCGGGCGCGGCCTCGATGCTTGCGTGCCAGGGGGGGGAGTCGGTGTCCTTTTGCGAGCGCTACCTCGGCTGATATGGGGCGACCCCCGATTAAAAATCCATCTAAGTGGTGAACCCAGGCTGTCGCCTCGTCAGCGTCAATGGCGATTTCACCATGGGTCGTGCCAAGCCAAGCATCGATTTTTTGGGGGGTCAGCCAAGGCGGCCCACCTGTGACTGTGAGGTTGACGATACCGGTGGTGATGGGTTGGCAGAGGCTTTCCAGTCGTTGGTTGAGGTCCCGGGTAGCCTGCATGCGCTCGGCTGCTGATGGATGAAAAACCAGGGTGTGGAGACCCGACTTGAGGGCGTCGACCTCTGTTTGTGGCGGCGCTGCCCCGTTCAAAACACGGTCGAGTTCGGTGCGTCCCCGGATAAAAACAGCGTCGCCCTCAGCTTTGAGCATGCGCGAGTGTCGGATGAGCGCAGTGGT
>DBIS01000383.1:1450-2577 GCA_002296975.1 Deltaproteobacteria bacterium UBA796
GCATGCGCGAGTGTTGGATGAGCGCAGTGGTGGCTGCTTTCATCGACACATGTGGAAGCGCTGCCGCGAGGGCTGACCGTAGGGTGCTCAAACTAGAGCACGTGGAACATCATCATGTACCGATCGATTCTGCCCATCTTGTCGCCGCCAAGGTTGGAGTCGAGAACGGCGTGCCCACCCTGAAACGAAACACGTGTGTTGTGGAGAAGGTGGTCTTTGTCTACAAAAGGCCCCAGTTGAACAGCCCAATCCAGCTCTGAGCCCAAGGCATATCCGCTGGTGGGTTGTCCGAGATGGTTGACCGGCACGCCACCATTCCTGTGGGTGTAAAAAGCATGGGTGATGGGTGCGGTCGCCCAGGCGAAGACCATCCCAAGGCGCAACTGTGCCCAAGGTGCCGGGCTGTATTGTACCCTGGGTTGGAGGTAGCTGGCGCGTCGGAATGCACCTTCGTATACCGATGCCTCAACGGCATCGGGGGCTTGGCCCATGTGGTCGGGGTCGGTCAGCAGATTGTATTGTGCGGCCTCAATGCCACCCATGACCTCGTCGAACAAAATCATACCCACGCCAAAGTTGCGGTCAAAGCTGAAATCGTGGGCGGTGTCGTCACTGGGGTCACCATCTCCCGATGCGATGCCTGCCGCAAAGCCCATGGCCAGGCTTTCGTCCAGCATGATCACCATGGCCTCGGTGGCCGCGCCACCACTCAACACATGAATCCGATCCGGGGAGTTGTAGGTTGTCGCCCGATTGCTTTTTCCTGTGACGCCCGCAGCCTCGACACCAAAATGCAGCTTCAGGTCGGTGGTGAGGTCAATATTGAGGTCGGTGTATGCGTCGAGCACGGTCACGCGAGTAGAGCGGGCATAGAGCAGCTCGTCTTGGCGCCGGACCGCCCCATACATTCCGAAAGCGTCGTCTCCTTTGCGCCAAAGCACTGAAAACAACGCTTGATTGGTCCATTGGATTCGTGGGTCGATGGTGAGGTCATCGTACAACACCCGATCCCATGCTGCGGAAAAGTACCAAGGGCTGTCTTTGCTAGGCTTGGTCGTGATGCGGGCGCGAACGACTCGGTCCCCAAATTCTGGTTGCCCGAAAAAGGGCTCCTTTTCGCCGTTATT
>DBIS01000380.1 GCA_002296975.1 Deltaproteobacteria bacterium UBA796
CATCGTAAGCGGTGGCCGTCTCCGTGATGCATTCGGGGCGGTAAAGGCTGTGATCGAAAATACGCTCAAGCACCGCCATCCTCCCAAGGAACGGAAATTTCGAGTTCGTCTTCTTCGAGTTCCTCTGCATCCAACTCGGCAAGGAGGGCGTCGATGCTCGACTGTACGGGGGTGGTGAAGAACGCGCGCGCCATGGTGTATTCCCGAAGTGTGGCCGTGCTTTCACCGATGCGAACGCGCATGGTTTGATTGAGCAGCTCGTTTGAGAATTCACCAGCGAGCGCCTCTAAAGCGGCTTCGTCAGCATCTTCTTTGGTCTTTAGGTGTACGCCAACCGTCCCCTTGCACGGGCGGCTCAGGAAAATCCAGCAACGGTCCACAAAAAGATAGGCCGCACCATAGACGGCGTCGACCGGAAACAAGTCGTCGCTGATGTCGAAAGACACTTGGCGCTCGTCGACCTCGTAGTTCAGGGTGATTGAGGTAGGGGCTTGCAGTTCAGCGGTTTGGCTCAAAGCAGATTCTCCGGCCCAAATCGGGCCATTCTTTGGTCATGGGTCAACATTTTGGACATGCTATCCAAGGATTTGCTATCTACCGCGCACAACTCATTTTTGGCAATGCGCTTTGAGATTCCTTTCACAACTCTGGCCAGCCCTTCAGGGGTTCGGTCTTGACCGTCACCGCCGTCCATGAGGACCAAGTCGAGAAGATGAGTGCTCGAGAGGCCAACCCCTGTGCCGATTCTGGCACAAATATGCACTCGCGCCTGACCGTGTACCGGGTGGGTCAGCGTCATGATGGATGCGCCACTTTGGACAGGGCCGAGCGCAGACAAACGCCAGCCCTTGCCAACGTTGGCCCCAGGCTGAAGTGGGGCCATTAAGCACCAGGGTGCATCACCGGATTGGCCCGTCGCAAAGGCGGACAAAGTCGCAGCGTGAGCCTGAAAAGCGCCTAGGCCGGTGCTGGAGGCGATAAGAGTGGTGCCAAATGCTTTGAGAAGGTCGCGACGTGACTGCATTACCACACCCCGTTGGTGATTTGGATTTGGTAGTTGTCGCAAGAGGCAACAACTGAAGAGTTGCGGAAGATTCGAATATAGAAGTCTGAGGTGTCATCGGTACAATCGTTGTAGGAGATGGATGCATCTCCACATGCTTGGAGGTCCAATGGGATGGGGTGGTCCGGGGCCTCACCGTTGTCCTCGTTGTACCAACTATATTCGGTGTACCCGTCAGCGTCTGGCATGCAGCTGTCAGCGTCTGCGCCCAATGGGTCGTCACGGTACACCACAAAGCTGTACCGACTGGCACCTTCGACGAGGTCGCTCACAAACTTAAAGTTGTCTGTTCCAGCGGAGAGGTCGGCCGCCAAAGAGTCTGCAGCTGTGATGATGTACCAGTCCTCATCGTCGTCCTCGAGTACATTTCCGATGATATTGATGGTGGTCGTGCCATCATCTAAGATGGAACCCCATTCATCGATTGGGTCGGTCATCGCGTCGCCGTAAGTGCTGTTTTCGTAGATGTCTTGGGGGTCGCAAACCTCGGTACTGACGACAAGGGATGGACCAGAGACATTACCGGCGCTGTCGGTTGCGATGCCGTAGCATTCGGTGATCTCTCCCCGGACCATTGGGTCTACGGTGACCGAAAACTCACCTGCGCTGGTGCATGTGGTGGACACCACCCATGAAGCGCCCGTGGTGTCGGAACAGAAGAAGTCGAGGTCGCTGGCGATCTCACAATGGCCACTCAAGCTCATCGCATCTTTGTTTCGGTGGGCGCTGAGTGGATTGATGTCAGGTGGTGGTGGGGCAGAACCATCTGAGATGGTGACCGAGTCCGAAAACATCAGACCGTCATCGGTGCCATCGGTCGGCGTGACCTCACAAGTCCAAGTCTCTAGGTTTGAGGTGGCGCTCGCAGAGACAGCCGGGCTCGTCCATGCTGGGGCCTCTACGCCGTCGACAAACCAAGTGTAACTAAAGGTGATGCTGTCACCATCGTCGTCGACAGGGGCGGCGTCCACATTACAAAGCAGGTTGTCCAAAGGTTCGGGGGTGCCTGGGGTGATGGTCGCACCGCCGCCGGTGGGCGGAGAGTTTTCGATGGTGGTCAACGATGAACTCACCGGCGCGCCGTCTACGAAAGCATCTCTTGGGATGACAGTGACCCGCACCTCGTCACCACGCTGCGTTTTTTCAAGGGGAAAGCTGTCGGTCATTTCATCGGTGTCGATGTCGCCGTTGTGCTCCCATTCGAAGGTGTACAAAGGTGCGTCACCATCTTGGTCCGCCCAACCGCTTGGGCTGGCCAACAGATCGTCAGTGGTGCGGGGTAGGGCCGGAAGAATGGTCACCCCGTCGAGCCGTGGTGCGGAGTTGTCGATGGTGATGCCATCAACGCCGGGCGCCGATGCGGTGTATGGGTCGCGGGCGGTGACGACAACCTCCCAGTACTGGTCTCGCTGGGTAATAAAGGCGGGAATCACCGGGGTGTCACCACCTGAATATGCTGCGCCATCGACGAACCACTGATATTCGTAGCCGATGGGGTCGCCTTCAGGGTCGACCGAAGGGGTCACGATCTCGGCGGTGAGAAGTTCACCAGAGGGCGATGGGTTTGGGCTGATAACGACGCCTGGCGTGGAAGGGCTACCGTTGATGGTGACGGTGCGCGTGTCGGAGCCGCTCGCCTCGTGGGCATCGAAGACCCGCAATGTGATGAGGTGCTCGCCCCCGGTGAGGCCAGAGATATTGGCCGTCCATGAACCATCTGTGGTGGGAAATGTTGACACGACAATGGCGCCATCCAAGCTGGAGTGGGCTGTCACCACGAGCTCGTCTTCTGGGCCATCCTCGTCGTTGACGGTCGCCACAAAGGTGATGGGGTCGCCAGGAGCAAAAAAGCTATCATTATCAGGAGATTGAATGGTGATGGTCGGCGGCAGCAAATCATCGTCAGACAAGATGTTCAGGCTGACCTGAGCCTCGGCGGTGTCTGAACGAGAATCTTTGACCGTGACCGACACGGCGGTTGTGCCTTCGGTAACAAATGTGTGGCTGCATTCTGCGAGCCCGTCGCCTGGAACGGCGGCCCATGGGCACAAGATGGTGTCATTCGCTACCCATTGGTGCTGAATTTCGGTAACTTCGCTGCCGTCTCGGGGAGTGACTTCGGCCATAAACCAGACGCTTTGATGCACATAAAAGTCGCTGTTGTCCGCCGGCTTGGTAATGGCCACAGCTGGTGGTGAATGTCGAACACCGATGGTCTTGTCGCCTGAGCACGCCACGCCAAGGACCATGACAGCGATGAGTGCCGAAGGGAACATTCTTGGTGTGAGGGACATGGTTCTAAAGCTCCCGCGAGTGCTGCACCTTAGTGTAGGTTCGATATGCTCAGATGGCAAGGTGCACTATGAATGGAAGTCATTCGGGGCGAAGCCGGCCCGCTTGCCTCGCATCATCGGAAGGTTGCTCTGAGCGAGAGCGTCGCCCTGCTCGTTTCTGAATACGCCCCAATAGCGCCTGCTCAGGCGGGTGGCCGAGCACAGCGTGAATCACGGAGTCTGGAGACTCAAAAATGGGACTGAGTTCACGTTCGTCGAAGGTCTTGGCCATCGAATACATGCCGGCACAAATGGAGTCCCATCGGCAGACATCGCACGCGTTGCCTTTTCCGTGGAGAAACTCCAGCTGGTGAACAAAGCCCTTTTGGTCTAAAAACTTGATGCAGCGCTCTTCTTCTTTGACGATTTTTCGGGTTTCGGTTGAGCAATGGGCAAATCGCCGCATATAGCAAAGCGGGACACGTTCAGCCCGGAAAGTCCGCCCGGTTTGAGAGAGATACTCCATCGCCAATTCGAGTGAAACTTGGAAGTCGCGGTGCTTGGGGATGCAATCCGGGTTTTCTTCGGTTCGGTTGCCATCGGGGTCCATATTGTTCCAGACGAAGTGCCGGATGAACGGAAACCGGTCGCACAACCACATGACCGTCTCGTGTAAATGGTCTGCATTGTATGTGTTGATGACGGTGTTGATGTCTGCGGTAATGCCCATATCTGGCACGTGACTCAAGGCGGTGACGAGGGTTGACCACGCCTCGGGATAGGCCGTGATGAAGTCGTGAACTTCGGGCCTGTAGCTGTGTAAAGACACATGGATATGACTCAAGCCGGCATCCACGCACTCTTTAAAGAAGACCTTGTCTGCGAGCAGTTGACCATTGGTGATCA
>DBIS01000268.1 GCA_002296975.1 Deltaproteobacteria bacterium UBA796
CTTGATTTGCACCCGACCGAAGGCCAAGTCCACGTCGTCATGAATGACAAGCACGGCCTCAGCTTCGAGCTTAAAATAGCCCATCAACGAACGCACTGGGTGACCAGACCGGTTCATAAAGGACTGTGGCCTCACCAAGAGCGCCTTGTCATTTTCAATACGACCTGCGCCGACGAGCGAGCCTAATTGCTTGCCGTCTGCGGGTATTGACCAACGATTTGCCAAGGTTTCAATCACAGTGAATCCAATATTGTGTCTGGTTGAGGCATAGCGGCGGCCTGGATTACCCAGCCCCACCACGAGCCACATCCCTACTCTCCGTCTGTCGCGTCAGCTTCAGCTTCAGCAGCAGGAGCCACTTCTTCCTCTTCCAACTCGTCGCGCTTACCGATAACGGTGACGACGTTGAAGTCGTGGAGTGCGACAACCTCGACACCCTTGGGTGGCTTGACGCCAGAGACACGAACAAAATCGCCAATGTTCAGAGGTGTGGCATCCACCTCGATGGCTTCTGGAATATCAGATGGCTTGCAGCTGACGGTGAGTTCGCGACGGATAATCCGAAGGCTACCACCAGCGACTTCGCCGAGGGACTTGCCTGAAGTTTTAACGGGCACAAGGACGGTCACGGCCTCACTCTTGTCTACCTCATAGAAGTCGACATGAAGAAGGACATCACTGGCAGGCTCACGCTGGGTCTTTTTGACCAAGCAGGTGAACGACTTGTCATCGACGCCAATTTTTACGAGTGTGTTTCGGTTGGCTGTCCGCCGAAAAGCGTTCTCAAGCTCATTCGGGTCGATAACCACCGAAGTCGCCGGCTGGCCGGCACGGTAGATGATGGCCGGAATTTGACCGAGTGCTCTGATCTTTCGAGCGGCACCCTTACCAGTTTCTGTACGCGATGTTGCACTGATGCTCACGGTTGCCATGATGGCTCCAACAATAAAAACGTTGATTCGCCGATACACACGACGTGCAGCGGCACCACCCCGAGAGGCGGATTGCAATCCAGTCAGAGCGGGCGGTGTTCTGCGACAAAGACTGACTTTGTCCGATGCCTTCCACTCTGGACTGCGGACCCAAACGGGCCAGCGGTAGGCAACACTCACGCGCTGAAATGCCAGAAGAGTCTGGCGGCGGCACACTTACTTCAACACACCACGGGTGTCAAGGCAAAGGCGCCGAAGATTAATCGAAAAGGCGACTCACCGAATCGTGGTGGTGAATCGCGCGAATTGCCTCTGCAAACAACGAGGCCACACTGACAACCTGAAACTTACCGCAAGCAGCCGCCTCTTTCGACAAGGGAATGGTATCGGTCACGATGACCTTTTCGAGTGGGCTATTCATAATTCGCTCTACCGCAGGCCCACTCAAAACTGGATGGGTAGTGACCGCATAAACTGCCTTCGCACCATTATCCATCACTGCCTGGGCAGCCTTGGTGAGTGTGCCCGCAGTGTCCACCATATCGTCAACCAAGATGGCAGTTTTACCGTCGACATCTCCGATAAGATGCATCACCTGTGCCACATTTGGTCCAGAACGGCGTTTGTCGATGATCGCCAACCCAGCATCAATACGCTTGGCGACTGCACGTGCGCGTTCCACTCCCCCGGCATCAGGCGAAACGACGACGGCGTTTGATGTGGGAATGGTCCCCCGAAGCTGCTCACAAAGATGTGCAGAAGAAAACAGGTTGTCGACAGGAATATTAAAGAACCCCTGAATCTGGCCGGCGTGAAGCTCCATGGTCAGCACACGCTCAACGCCTGCCGTGGTGAGCAGGTCTGCGACCAACTTCGCCGAAATGGGCACACGGGGCGCCGCCTTCCGGTCCTGGCGGGCGTAACCATAGTAGGGCACCACCGCAGTTATCCGCCCGGCACTCGCCCGCTTGCAGGCATCCACCATAATCAACAACTCCATCAAGTTGTCGTTGGTCGGCGCACACGTGGACTGAATCAAAAATAAATCTCGACCCCGGACATTCTCGCCGATGTCGATATTTATCTCACCATCGCTGAACTTCGACACAGAAGCCAGACCCAATTGGGTCCCTAGCGCCCGGGCAATCTTAGCGGCAAGAGCCGGGTTCGAATTTCCTGAAAACAACTTGATTTCGGAGATCATAGCCCGCCCTTACTGATTCAAATTAATACATTGATTAAAGGGTTGGGGCGGCAGGACTCGAACCTGCGAATACCGGTACCAAAAACCGGTGACTTACCAACTTGTCGACGCCCCATTACCGCCCCTAAATATGCCCTAGGGCCCAAAGCTGCAAGTGGCATTTTAGGACTTTTTTAGGCTTGCCTCGCAGCGTCGATCAAGGACTCAAGCTCACCAGCTTGATGCATCTGCATCAATATGTCGCTTCCACCCAAAAACTCGCCACCGATATAAACTTGAGGGATCGTCGGCCAATTGCTGAATGTCTTGATGCCCTGCCGGATTTCCGGGTCTGCGATTACATCTTCATGATGCAGGGCGCCGCCATAAGATTGGAGAATGCCGACGGCATTCGCCGAAAACCCACACATTGGCGAGCCGGGCGTGCCCTTCATAAACAACACGACTGGGTTTGCCTCGGTCACACTCTTGATGTAGTCGGCCACGGATTCATCACCCCTACCCTCTGAGCTTGCCACCACATTTGCCGTGGGTTGCACCGCTGGAGAAGCCACGACTGGCGCTTGGCTAGTGGTTTCCGTCGAGGCTGCGGGTCGCACGTTCCCGCCCGCTCCCACAATCGGAAGTAACTGCCTTAGCTTCTTAGCTTTTGAACGAATACCCATCATAAACTCCGAGTTATGGCTCCACATAACCTGCTGCGGGCCACAGAGTATAGGCTGGGCACGCCGCAACCCAGTTTTGGACCCTTCCTCGCCCTCATACATCTGGATGTTTTTAACCATGCTTGAGTCTTGGATGCTGTTCGGGTCGGTCGCCGCCGGCATGATCCCCATGATCGGTTTTCTCGCCCTCGTTTGGTGGCTAGATCGCTACGACCGTGAGCCAGTACCTATGGTGGCAGCGGTGTTTATTTGGGGTGCAGTTTTTGCGGCTGGGGGAAGCTATCTGGCAAACTCCGCCACCCAAGCGCTACTTGACGAGCTTTTTGGTGGTGGCCAAACAGCGGACTGGCTCACCATCATGTTTGTCGCGCCCATCATCGAGGAGCCGCTAAAGGCTGCCGTGCTGCTTTTGCTCGCAATCTCCCCCGTCCTTGGCAATACCACCGATGGCTTCGTTTATGGGGCGGCAGCAGGCCTAGGCTTTGCGATGTCTGAAAATATTCTGTACTTCAACAGAGCCGCCCATGTCTCTCCAGACCTTTGGGTAACCACGATTCTCGTTCGCACTGCAACCTCAGGTCTCATGCACGCGATGGCCACATCCATCGTTGGTGCCGCTCTGGGTTGGGCCAAGACGCGGACCACGGAGATCAGGGTTGTGGCCTTCATGATGGGCCTCTTCACCGCGGTCACCATCCATGCGGTTTGGAATGGGATTATCGTCCTTAGTCAAGCATCTGGAACGGTGTTCTTTTGGCTTGACGTCCTGATTTTCATGATTGAGTTCGTCATGATTTTTGTGGTCTTTATGCTCTGTCTTCACGGCGAACATCTCATGATTCGAAGAGAGCTGATGATCGAGGCAAAGGGTGGCGTTTTGCCCCCTCAACACGTTGCCATCATCTCATCTGTCAAACGCCGGAGTCGACAGGGGTGGTGCCCACCTGGCGTAGACCAAAAGCAATATATCGAGACCGCAACAAAGCTCGCCTTTAGGCGTATGCAGTGCCGTGGACGCGGCCAACGACAAGGCAAGTACCTCGAAGAAGCGCGTAAACTGCGGCACGAACTCAGAGACATGCTCGGCACCAAGCCACTCCCTGAATTTGACGAAGACAGAACCCGAATTTAGCCAGCGCCCTCAACCCACACATGAACACTGCCCGTGGAGGTTAAACCCGCCTGGTCTCGAGCAAGCACATAGAAGCTGTGGGGCCCGGGCTCAAGACGCCGCTCAACCGTAAATGGTTTTACCGTCGCATCTGAGCCACCACCCTCATAAAAAACCTTCTCTTCCCCGTGGTAAATGATGATGTCTCTCGCTTTTCCAGCAGACCGAACGATACCGCTGATCACTGCAAACCCGTCGTCACTGACCAAATCAGGGGTCCGTGTAAATTCGATTTGAGGCGGCATGCGTAGCGCCTGATCTAGCTGTTTTTCTGGAGACAGCTTGATTTTCTCCTCCTGCTGGAAAAAGTCATAGAAGCCACCTTGCTGAATCACGCTGTAATCGTAGGCTCGGTTGTCTCCAATCAACAAATCGACCGCCCACTCTCCAGAGTCCGGCAAAGTCTCGAGACTAAATGCCAACGCACCCACCCATTGGTCACCAGACTTAAGAACAGGACCACACCCAGGGGAAAACTCGTCACAGCCTTCACCAGCCAAGTTTAAAAATTCTCCGACCGAAAACCCACCTTCGCTGAGGTCCAAGGCCTTCCCACTCCGGTTTTTCAAACGTACAAAAGCATCGCGTGTGGGGCCGCCCCCTTCATTGCGAACAGTCACCTCGAGCACGATATCTTCGCCCACTTCGGGCAAACCATCTCCATCGCCTGACCCTTTGCCCTCAAGCCCATCGTACACCTTCAGGGAGTATGCCAACAGTGGCAACAACTTACCTTCTGTCCGCACCCGAACAGTGTCCGTCGCCAACACCTCACGTTTTCCATCGGTCAGGTCGATCTCAACTTTGGCCACCGAAGTCGGGTAGCCCCCATGCAAGCCCAAACGTTGGTCGTAGCTCTTGGATGAGTGGGCTGGGATTTTGCCAAAATAGAACTCTCGCTGGTCAAACCACGGGTTTTCACTCCGAGTCACACAAGAGATTTGATACACCGGCTCGTCGCCATCATTATGGACCGTCAGGCGAATATTTTCATGCTCTCCGGCAACCAGAACCGCGTCTTCTCCAAGCCCTAAACTGACCGTTAGCTTGGGCGATATTGGGTTTTCTCCGTGAGACCAATCGATGCCGACCTCCGCGAAAGCATGCTCCATCGCGGCATTTTGAGCCTGGGTGTACTTTTTGACCACACTGGACGCGCCCCGGAGCACCTCCGCGCGCCGGGAACCCGGGGCGGCCAAGACAATCTCCTTGGCGAACTGGACTTCCCAATCGGTCTGCGGGTCGACACCTCTGCCGACAGCATCCTCATCCAACTCGTACCGATATCGAACTTCAAAAACAGGCTCTTCAATCTGGCGGGCTACCTTTTTGAAGCTGTGGTCGAGGCCGTCCTCTCGGTCGACCCATTCCCGCCAATACAAGGATATCTGTGGCAAGCTTTCAAGCTTCCAAGGGTCGGGGGTCTCTAGCTCCTCAGGAGGCTCCACAAGGCTCGGTATCAACCGAATATCGGGCGTGACACCAATGGCCTGAATGCTCTTGTCCCCAGGGGTCAAATATCGACCGACAGTCAACTTTAGGCGGCTTTCATCATTGCGATGGGGATAAAGATGCTGAATGGACCCCTTACCAAAGGTTCGCTCGCCGATGACCACGCCCCGATCGAGGTTTCGAATCGCTCCCGCGACAATCTCTGAGGCGCTGGCGCTCGAGGCGTTCACAATGACAACGATGGGATAATCTGGCTCGATACCCCCTCGGCGTGCCCGCTGCTCTGCCCGCTCACCCGAAGCACCCTCCTCTGTGGCCACCAAAACCCCATTTCCGATAAATTTATCTGCGACGTCAATGGCTTGATTAAAGAAGCCGCCAGGATTGGTGCGCAAGTCCAGGACTAGGCCCTTGAGTTTCCCGTTTGCCCCTTTGCGCAAGGTGTTCAGGTTGGCTTCAAGGTCTTGGG